>DATFIL010000138.1:0-2130 GCA_035270145.1 Desulfobacter sp.
GCTGTTTGAGGCAAAGAAGAGATACGGCTTGGAGGTCCTAAACTATGCTGTGACCTCAAATCACATTCATCTTCTGGTGTACAGCAACCATGATCTTGACGCAGTTCCTCGGGCCCTGCAGCTTGTGGCAGGCAGAGTCGGGCAGGAATATAATCAGCGGAAAAACAGAAAGGGAGCCTTTTGGGAAGATCGCTACCACGCGACTGCTGTGGACACTGATGAGCATCTGGTTCGATGTTTGGCATATATTGATCTTAACATGGTCAGGGCTGGCGTTGTAGCTCATCCGCGGCAATGGAGGCATGGGGGATGGCATGAGATCGTTGACCCGCCCCGGCGATACAGAATAATAGCCAGGGACCGTTTAAAACAATTGCTGGACACAGACGAGAAGACGCTGACTGACAGCTATGAGCACTGGGTGGAGGATTATATCGGGAAGAACACAAATCGGCAAAAGATCTGGACTGAATCCATAGCAACCGGCTCTGCCGAATTTGTTGAGGGCGTCAAAGCCAGGCTTGGATTAAGGGCTATGCATAGACGAATGCACAAAGAAAATAGTGCCGTATATGCGTTAAAGGAGCCGCTCGCTGCTTACAGTCCTGATTTTGACGGTGAAAAAGAGGTTCTAAGGGCCAAAAACAGGCTTTTGTGGGATATATTTGATAATATTTGAATAAGTTATGTTGGTCCGACCCCGACCCCTCGACCCCCTACAGCACCCGAGACAACCTTGAACTTTAATTATTGATCGGGTATATTAAAAATTTAACGCTATCTTGATAATTTGCCCGGGGAGGCGAATATATGGGACAAAAAGAAATTTCAAAGGATGAATTAAGAGAAATAATGAAAGAGGCGGTCACCGCCGTTTTAACAGAGCGAAAGGATTTGCTCGAAGAAGCTGTCTCTGAGGCTATCCTCGACATGAAATTGGGTGTGGCAATGGAGGAGGCCGATACAGGAGAGTATGTTTCTGAAGAAAGCATCCTGTCCAGGCTAAAACTTTAATTCATGAATCTTCTCTACGCGAAAAAATTCAGCAAGGATCTTGAAGGCGTTGAAAATAATGCAAAACTTAAGCAACACCTGTTAAAACTCCTTGAACAAATGAAACAAACAGATTCATTGACCGGGCTTAATGGTGTCCGCAAAATCCAAGGGTATGAGAACTATTACCGAATTCGGATAGGTGACTATCGTCTTGGAATTAAAGCCACGGAAAATGGCATAGAATTACTTCGTCTTTTACATCGCAAAGATATATACAGGCGATTCCCTTAGCCATCAGGGAAAATCCGTATAAATTCCCCCGAAATTTATCGCTGCCCATACAATCTGACGCGTGAGCCTTTGGTAGTCTCATCAATCAAGTCTCCCTATTTAGTGCCCGAACGAAAACCAGGATTTTTTGTCAAGATCAAGGAAGGCGAAAATTTTAACCGCAGACATACGCGAAGTATTTTGAGGATTAAAATTTGAGCCTGACACAGATATTGGCGAAAAAGACGGTTTTCGTTCAGGCACTATTTAAAACACCGCTTGACAGTATAGGCCATCAAGGATATAACCCAAATGTTCAATTTTGAACATCTCTATCGGGACGTCCTTTCGCCCCCGACGGGGACGGAGTGCGTCTTTCCCCTTTCCCCTATATTATGCAGGAATCCATCCGCTACCATATTTTAAAGCAGATCCAGGACAACCCTGAGATCACCCAGCGGGAGCTGGCCCGGGTAGCCGGCGTATCCCTTGGCAAGATCAACTACTGCCTGCGGGCGCTGGCGGATAAGGGGCTGATCAAGGCGGAAAGGTTTCGCCAGAACCCGCACAAGGGCCGCTACCTCTACGCCCTTACCCCTAAAGGCCTGGAAGAGAAGACCCGGGTCACCTCCCGGTTTTTGAGAAAAAAGCTTCAAGAATACGATGCCTTAAAAGAGGAGATCGAGCGGCTTCGGGAGGAAACCGGAAAGGACCCGGAATCGGAGTTGGGGTGACGAAATGGGCACCCACTATTCATTAAATAAGGACTCAAAATATTTGGAAGAACGGTTTGGCGCCGTATTCGACCAGAATTTTGAAAACGTCTATCATGTCTCGGCTTTTGACCATCCATCAATGCCGGTG
>DATFIL010000139.1:0-2273 GCA_035270145.1 Desulfobacter sp.
TTGAATCCAAGATTGAAAAGTCCGGTTGGGATCTGCTCGGGTTTTACGAGTGGCAGGGGGCACCCACCAGCGAGGATGAGCAGGCCATGGTTGAAAAGATTGATGCCTTTTGCCGGGAGCTGATCGAGTTTACCAAGTAAAAATCAGTAATTTTAAAAATTTTTATATTTTTATTGTGGGCTGAACCACGGTGAGAACCTGGTCAGCCCACTGCTGTTATATACAGGGTATGCCGTTAAAAATTTTGGCCAGTGCAGCCAGAGAACCCTGCAGGTCGGCAAGGTTAAAAACCTCCAGACAGACGGTTTCTGTGTAGTGTTTCAAGTGGCCCATGATTTTCATGAACTGGCCGGGTGCCATCTTGTCTAGACCAATGTGGTCTTTGGGGGGGGCAAGGTTCGTATCCACACCATGGAGGTGAATCAGATTAATCTTTGGGCCGAACAGTTCAAAAGTGCGGGGGATGTCATACCCGTATTTGATATGGTGGCCAAGGTCGGCACAGACGGACAGGCCAAATTCGTTCACCAGATTTTTGAAAAGATCCGGGGAATACCACAGCGTTTCCACGCCAACCATTGCCGGATCTTCCAGGGCCGGCACCAGCAACTCAAGCCCCTGTCGTGCATTGTTTTGCCAGGCCTTAATGCCGTCTTGTGACGGCAGGGGCTTATCCATTTCCAGATGAAGCGTGAAGCGTGTGACAGGCGCAATGGAAAATCGTTCAATCACCCGCTTCAGGGTATCTGCGGCCTCCCGGCGCAGCCGCAGCTCCGGTGCACTTAAATTGATATCCGTGGGCAGGTGGACATTATAGGTCAGGTCCAGGTCCCGGGATAGTTCTGCCAGTTTTTTCACATCATCCCGGGGCGGTATCACCGCTTCGGGTTTACTTTCAAATACCAGCAGTTCAATTTCGTCAAAAAAAGCACCGATTTTTTGCACATTGGGAATAATGTGATCCGGATATATAAAGGAGGTCGTGCCCAGTCTGAAAGGTCTTTGCATCATATTAATAAAACAGCCCCCCAGGCCAAAAGACAGCCCAATACCACGGAAACAAGGGCCGACAGCATCATTAACTCACAGGCCTTTTCAATGTGGGCAGGTTTAGGGTCATTGAACGCACCGCCGATATAGGGTTTGTCCACCCGCTTGCCGTGATAGATATTGGGACCGCCGAACCGGACGCCCAGCGCCCCGGCAAAGGCGGCCTCGGGGAATCCGGCGTTGGGGCTTTTGTGATTGCAGCCCTGGGTCAGCGCTGTGGAAAGCGCCCGCCTGCCCCGGGAAAGGGAAAGCATTGCTGCTGCCGACGCAATCATGGCCATGGAGAGCCGGGCCGGAATATAGTTGGCCACATCATCAATGCGGGCCGCAGCCCTGCCGAACAGGATATAGGTGTCGTTTTTATACCCCACCATGGAATCCAGGGTGTTGATCATTTTATACATCATGGCACCGGGGGCACCGAAAATTAGAGCAAAACACAAAGGCGACAAAAATCCGTCCACAAAATTTTCCGCCACCGTTTCACAGGCCGCCCGGGTGACGCCCGCCTCATCCAGGTCTTTGGTTTGGCGTCCCACAATATACCCCACCTTGATTCTGGCCTGGGCCAGATCACCTCTGACCAGGGGCTTAAATACCTCCATAGCGGCCTGGTACAGGCTTTTATTGGAGAAACTGTAAAAAATCAGTATGGCCTGGACAATGGCGGCTGCAACCGGATGAATCCGACCGGCCATAAAAACAACGGCCCAGGTCAGGCCAAAAACTGTGGCAATCAGGCAAAGGGCAAACAGAAGTCCCGCCCGGAATGGGTTTTCAATCCGTTTTCGAAATTCAGGCTCAAAATATGAAATGGCCCGGCCCATCCAGATAATGGGATGGGGCAGCCATTCCGGATCTCCGGCCAGGATATCCAGGATAAAGGCGGCAGCTAAAATTTGCCAGGTCACATCAAAAAGCATGGTTACCTTTGTTTCCGGGCCAGGGCTGTTTTGATGCTTTGAGCCAGGGCCAGGTTGATTTCACGTGTTTTCAGGGAAAACCGGACAAACCGATCGGACAGCCCTTTAAAATTGGAACAGTCCCGGATCAGAAATCCGTCATCTCCCACCCGGCGGCACAGCTCAGGGGCAGATATCCGGTCCAGCCGGGCCAACACAAAATAAACCGGTGTATCAAAAAGCCGGATGCCGTCTGTGTCAGCCAGGGCATGGACAAAAGCCCGGCGTTCCTTAACAATAAATTCCCGGGTCTGCCGATAA
>DATFIL010000140.1:0-4132 GCA_035270145.1 Desulfobacter sp.
TATCTGAACTGGAAATACAAAACCCTTCCCATTGATCTGCTGATTCTTTCCGACAACAATGCCCTCACGTTTCTTCAAAATTACAAGGAGACACTTTTCCCTGACGTTCCGGTGGTTTTCTGCGGCATCAACAACTTCCAGCCAACGCTGCTTGACGGATTTGAAAATCGCATCACCGGCGTAGTGGAAAAGGTCGATCCGGTTCGGACCCTCCAACTGATACGCCTGCTCCAGCCAAAAGCAAAAAATATTTACGTTATCACCGGGACGACCCCCACCGGCGCAGCCGTCGAAAAAGAGGTGAAAGCAGCTTTCATGGCCGACAGCTTTGGGTTTACACCGGTGTGGCTTCGCGGATTGTCCACGGCTGAACTTCAGCAGGCGCTGGCAGCGGTTTCTCCGGACGATGCTGTTTTTCTGGTGCTCTTCAACCGGGATAAAAATGGTGTCTACTATAGCTATGAGACGGCCTCAGAGCTGGTTGACGGCGCCACGTTTGCGCCGGTATACGGCATGTGGGATTTTTACCTGGACCACGGCATTGTCGGCGGCATGCTGGCCAGTTCCCGGGACCAGGGACAAGCCGCCGGAAAACTTGCCCGTCATATACTTCAGAAAAAAAGTATCCCCCCGGTGATCACAAACAGTCCCAATGCCCCGATTTTTTTGTGGGATCAGCTTCGTTCCCATGGCTTAAATCCGGATCTGCTGCCACAGGATACCCAAATCCGCAACCGTCCGGATTCAAAAATATGGCTTCTTGCCATTGCCGCCGGGTTGGGGATGCTGCTTTTGGCACTGGCGGGATACAGTCTGATCAAGCTGTTTTCAAAGGCAGACCTTTCTTTTTCCCGGTCTATGCCGGAGGTCTTTCGCAGCAATTTGCGCCAGGCGCTTATTCTTCTGGGCGTTGTTTTGGTGACAGGCCTGGCGGTTCAATCCTGGTTTGCTGCTAAAGATGAGATGGCCCAGATACGTCATATCATTTTTAATGAAAGAAAAGATTTGATCCGAACCATGGTCAATCGGGCCATGAATTATATCAACTATGAGCGTCACCGCCTGGCCCAAAAAGGGGCATCAATCGAAGACATTAAAAAACAAATAATTAAAGGTCTGGAATCCTACGTTTATGCCCACGGGGAGGGGTATGTTTTTGTTGTCACGGATAAGGGGATTGGACTGCTTAACCCGGTCCAGCCGGAACTGGCCGGCAAAGATCTCTGGGAGGCTACTGATCCCAACGGTATAAAAATCGTACAGACCTTGATTGGCGCAGCCGGTAACGCTGACGGCGGATTTGTTCAATATGAATGGAACAAGCCCAGTCTTGGCCGTGTGGTGCCGAAAATTTCGTTTGCACGGAAAATCAATGAATGGGGCTGGGTAGTTGGCAGCGGCCTGTACCTGGATGATATTGAAAAAAAAATTCAGTTCTTTGGAAGACAGCTGCGCAACAAATTTATTGTGGAACTGTTAATCATTTTCAGCCTGACATTAAGCGTGATTCTTCTTTTAAGAATGGCCTCCCGCCGTTTGACCGCAAGCGTTGATAAAGAGCTTTCCCTGCTTCAGGAAGCTATTGCAGACCATGATGTCAATGCGGCTGATTATACCTTTCATGAATTTCAAGCCATCGCGGCAATGGCCGATGACAGTTTTAAGCACCTGCAACTATCATTAATGGAAACCGAGCAGGCCAACACGGCGCTTAAAAAAGCCAGAAACAAATTAATGACTGTTAATGAACACCTGAAAAATCAGACAGAACTGGCAACACAGATGGCGGCCAGGGCTGAGAAGGCAACCCGGGCAAAAAGCGAGTTTCTGGCCAATATGAGCCATGAAATTCGGACACCCATGAACGGCATCATCGGTATGACGGGCCTGCTGCTGGATACGAATCTCTCCGATGAGCAACATCTTTTCATCGGCAATATTAAAACCAGTGCCGACGCTCTTTTGAGCTTGATTAACGATATCCTGGATTTTTCAAAAATTGAGGCCGGCAAACTGGATATGGAAATTATGGATTTTGAATTGTCATCTTTTTTGGATGATTTTGCCCAGATGATGGCCCTGAAAGCCCATGAAAAAGATCTGGAATTGATCTGCGTGGCATCGCCCGAAGTACCGGGACTGCTCCAGGGAGATCCGGGTCGCCTTCGCCAAATCCTGATCAATCTGACCGATAATGCCATTAAGTTTACCAAGACCGGTGAGGTGGTGATTGAGGCCCACCTCAAGCATGAAAAAAAAGAAGCGGTCTTCATTAATTTTTCCGTAAAGGACACCGGTGTGGGGATAGCCGCGGACAAACAAGATCGTCTGTTTGAACAGTTTTCTCAGGTGGATGCCTCTATTACACGTAATTACGGCGGCACAGGGCTGGGACTTGCCATCTCTAAAAAATTGGCACAAATGATGGATGGAGATATCGGCGTCATCTCACCGGTTCCCGAAATCAGCCAATCGGAAAGCCCTGGGTTCGAAAGACACCTATCAGACCGCCTCCATTCAGGCAGCCTGTTCTGGTTTACAGCCCAATTTAAAAAACAGCCGGCATCGGAAACCGGTCGTCATCAGAAAATCATGCCGGATCAATTAAAAAATGTCCGTATTTTAATCGTTGATGATAACCGAACCAACCGGGAAATATTAATGAGACAATTGGCCGGCATGGGGGCAGACGTGTCTGGCGCGGCAGATGGTAAAAGCACCTTGGAAAAACTACAGCGCGCGGCACAGGAAAATATATTTTATGATCTTGCGATACTGGATATGCAGATGCCCGGCATGGCCGGAGACGAGCTTGGCCTGGCCATCAAAAATGAGCCGTTTGGGGCGGACATTAAGCTGGTGATCATGTTGAACATAGGCCGGCGTAGGGATGTGCGTCGTTTTGATTCCAATGAGTTTTCAGCATATCTTACCAAACCGGTGCGCCACTCGGAACTTGCAGGTACCCTGGCAACCATTCTTTCAGGTGAACCGGCCGGCAAGGAAGAAAATAGCCGGCTCCGGCATTTAGATGGTGACATCAAGCAGCCCCATGGGCGGATTCTTTTGGCAGAAGACAACATCACAAACCAGATCGTTGCAAAGGGTATTCTGGAAAAATCAGGGTATTATGTGGATGCCGTGGCAAACGGTATTGAAGCGGTTCGCTCCCTTGAAAAAATTCCATATGACCTGGTGTTGATGGATTTGCAGATGCCGGAACTCGACGGATTTGAGGCCACCCGGATGATCCGCAATACGGTATCCAAAGTGATTCACCCGGATATCCCGGTGATTGCCATGACGGCCAATGCCATGGCCGGAGACCGGGAAAAATGCCTGAATGCAGGCATGGATGATTATATCAGCAAACCGGTTGATCCGAATATCCTGGCTGAAAAAATTGAAACGTGGCTCAATCGCACCCAGCCCCGGAACCAGGAACTGCCAACCGTGGATCAGAAAAAAGATGAGAAGCATGGGCCGGCTACCTTCAATCCAGAGGAATTGATGGCCAACCTCATGGAAGACAGGCAGCTCATTGCCTCCGCCATCAGTACCTTCCTTGATGAGATGCCGGGGCAAATAGATATGCTTAGAGAATTGATCAAGCAGGGTCAGGCGCAACAAGGCGGTGCCCAGGCCCATAAAATAAACGGTGCATCCGGTTATGTGGCTGCAGGCGCTTTTCAGAAAACCGCTTTGAAAATGGAACAGGCGGGTAAAGCAGGGGATCTAAGGGGCCTTGAGCAGCTTTTGCCGGAAATCGGTGAGCAGTTTTCCAGACTTAAGAGTGATCTGGAAGATTATTTGGACCGGCTTACGGCATCAGATTGTTAATATGAATTGAATCGTCAGGTGGAAAAATGAATGATAAAAAGGTGTTTCCCGGTAGCTATTATATTTTACTGGCTGAGGATGACAAAATCAATCAGATCGTTGTCACAGGGTTTGTTAAAAAGTTGAATTTAGGCCGGGTTGAAATTGTAGAAAACGGCAAAGAGGCTGCAAAGATGTTTTCTTCCCATCGCTTTGACCTTATTTTAATGGATGTGGAGATGCCGGAAATGAACGGTATTGATGCCACCCGTAAGATCAGAGCCATTGAAAAGGATAAAGATCTGTTACGAAC
>DATFIL010000141.1:0-7978 GCA_035270145.1 Desulfobacter sp.
CAACACGGCATCAAAGCAGCTGTTATCCCGGGTATCCGGCCTGAACGCCGGCATCGCCGCCAACATGGTCAAATACCGGGATGAAAACGGCGCCTTTGCCTCCCGAACCGAGTTTCTCAAGGTGCCCCGCCTGGGCAAAAAAGCATTTGAACAGGCCGCAGGGTTCTTGAGAATCCAAAACGGAAAAAATCCCCTGGACCGCAGCGGCATTCATCCCGAGTCCTATCCCGTGGTCAAACAGATGGCCAAAGATTTAGGCTGCCGTGTGGAAGCGATGATGACCGCAAATAGTCCGGTACAGGGCATGGACCTTACACCTTATGTGACGGAGACCACAGGCCTTCCCACGCTCAAGGACATCGTTGCGGAACTGGCCGCCCCGGGCCGGGACCCCAGGCAGCCGTTCCAGGCCTTCTCCTTTGACAAAAACATCCACGAGATCAAAGACCTGGTGCCGGACATGGTTGTTCCCGGTATTGTGACCAATGTCACCGCATTTGGCGCTTTTGTGGATATCGGGGTACACCAGGACGGCCTTGTCCACATCAGCCAGTTAGCTGACCGGTTTGTCAAAGACCCCAATGAGGTGGTCAACGTGCGGCAGCAGGTAACAGTTCGCATTCTTGAGGTGGATATCCCCAGAAAACGGATCTCGTTATCCATGAAAAAACGCTGAAATACAAATTACGCGCCCAGGTACGCTTTTTTCACCTCAGGATCGTCAAGCAGCTTATCTGCCGGGCCTTCAAGGACAAGTTTGCCATGTTCGATCACATAACCTCTCTGGGCAAACTTAAGGGCCAGACGGGCATTCTGCTCCACCAGCAGGATCGTGGTACCGTGCTTATTGATCTCTTTTAAGGCATCAAACATTTCAAGCATGAGCAAAGGTGCAAGACCCATGGAGGGCTCATCCAGAATCATGAGTTTTCTGCCGCTCATGTATCCCCGGCCCACGGCAAGCATCTGCTGCTCCCCGCCGGACATGGTACCGGCGAACTGATTTTTCCGCTCTTCAAGGCGGGGGAAAAGATCAAACACCCACTTTTTGTCCTTGGCAATCCGGTCGGTATCTTTTCTGGCAAAACAGGCCAGGGTTAAATTTTCCGTTACCGTGAGGTTGCCGAATATCCTCCGGCCTTCGGGCACATGGGAAATACCAAGCCGGCTGACCACCTTGTCGGTCTTATAGGACAGCACATCTTCCCCCTCAAAGTCAATGAGGGACCCCCGCTCACTGGGTACCATCCGGGAGATGGCCCGAAGCGTGGTGCTTTTGCCCGCACCATTGGCCCCGATAATGGTAACGATTTCACCGGAGTCAATGTTGAAGTCCAGCCCGTGAAGCGCCTTGATATTGCCATAGGACACCTTAAGATTTTTAACAGTCAGCTGCATCAGGTCAAATCCTCCTTGCCCAGATAGGCTTCAATCACTTGAGGGTTGTTCTGGATCTCTTCGGGTGGTCCTTCGGCGATCACTTCGCCAAACACCAGGGTCTGGATATGCCGGCAAAGCTCCATTACAAATTTCATGCGATGTTCAATCAAAAAAATAGCCACCCCGAAATCCTGGTGTACCTGCCTGATAATTTTGATCATCTGGATCAGTTCATCAGGGGTCATGCCTGCGGTAGGCTCATCCAGGAAAAGAACCTTGGGGTTTGTGGCCATGGCCCGGGCCATCTCCACCCGCCGCTGGGCCCCGTAGGGAAGGCTTGTGACCAGCTGGTCGGCGTGCTGCTTAATATCAAAAAGTTCCAGAAGCCGGTAGGCATTCTCTTCGGCCCTGGCTTCCTGTCTGCGGCATTTGCCGGTATTAAAAAATGAGTCCAAAAGGCTGTAGGACAGCTGGGAATAATGGGCCATTTTGATATGATCCAGCACATTCATGTGCCGCCACAGGGCCAGATTCTGAAAGGTTCGGCCAAGCCCCTTGGCTGCAATCTCATTGGTTTCCAGACCGACAATACTTTCATTTTCAAGTGTAATACGACCTTGGCTGGGGGTATAGACCCCTGTAATCAGGTTGAAAACGGTTGTTTTACCGGCCCCGTTGGGTCCGATTAATCCCACAATCTGGTTCGGCCCAAGCGAAAGATTATAGTTGTGAACCGCCCGCAACCCACCGAAATAGTGGGTCATTTTATTTACATGGAGTAAAGGCGTCATGGTGTATTCCTTATTTATTCTTTCTGGCCGCAAGCAGTTTTCCGGCGTTGATTTCCCTGAAAGAGATCAAGCCATAGGGCCTGAAGATCATGACAAAAATCAGTATCAGCGGAATAATGATCCACTTGAACAGTTCCAGGGGCCGCAGGGCTTCGCCCAAAATATTAATGGAAACAGCGCCCACAATGGAGCCCACAATGGAATTAAGGCCACCGAAATAGACCATGGCAAGAATTTCTGCCAGCCGGTTGATGCTGAACATACCCGGGTTTATATAGGTCAGCACATGGGCAAAAAGACCGCCGGCCACACCTGCCCAGAATGCGCCGAACATAAAGGCCGTCATCTTGGTTTTCCGGGTTTTTACGGTCATGGATTCGGAAGCAGCCTCGTCATCACGCACGGCATTAAGGGCCTTCCCCATAATGGAGGTGACAAAATTATGAATCACCCAGATGCACAGCATGGTCCAGATAAAAATCACATGCAGCGGGGCAAGGTCAGGCTGTCCGCCCATGCCCCGGGCACCGCCGATGACATTGAGATTTTCCACCGCACTTTTGACAATGAACATGAAGGCCAGGGAGATAATGGCCAGGTAATCCCCCCGGGTCCTGAATGAGGGGATGGCCACTAAAAGAGATGCAATGGCAGCGGCAATCCCGCCTATGACCAACGCAAAGGGGAAAAGCCACGGCCCCAGGGAAGGCGGCAGCAGGGCAGCCCCGAAAATCTTGTCATTGGTAAACAAAAACAGGGTAATCACGGACGAAACATAAGCACCCACCGCCATGAATCCCGGATGGGAACAGGAAAATTCACCCTGGTAACCGTTGATGACGTTGATACTGATGGTCAAAATAATGGATATCAGTGTCAGTTTCACCACAAGCACGCGATAGTCGTTGATCCCGGCCCAAAGGGACAAGATGCCGTAGAAACAACACAAATGAATCAGCACGGAGATCCATAAAGGCAGCTTCTCCATGGCGCCTGCCAGCGCGTTGGTAAAAAAAGCAGAGGCCTTTGCCACAATGCAGATCGGCAGGACATAGACAACCAGGTCATAGGCCAGGACCCCGGGAATCATGACCGGATCTTTGAGCATTAATATGGCACCGAACATCACCGGAATTTTGGGCAGCCCCAGGTAGTAGGAAATATAGTCGTAGCCCCAGAAATACTCGATCAACACAGCAGTCAGCAGTCCTAAAAGCCAGCCGGCCATGGGGATGTTCCAAAGGAAATTTTTTATTGATTGTAAAATCTTCATGGCAACATTTCTTTCTGAAAACGGGTAAAGAGATAAAAATCGAGTAAAGATTACAGCCTTAGTTTGGTGCTGTGCTCCATGCCGAAAAATCCCCTTGGCCTGAAGGTCAGTATCAAAAGGATAATTGAATAGGCAATGAGATCCCTCAGGGTGGACGGAAATATGGTGGCGACAAATATTTCAATAAACCCGAGAAGATAACCGGCCAAGGCTGCGCCCGTAATCGATCCGCGACCGCCAAGAATTGCCGCAACAAAGGCTTTCCAGCCAATCAGCACCCCCATGTACGGGTCCAGGATGGGATATGCCTGGCCGTAAAGAATTCCGGCTACCGCAGCCAATCCCGCACCAATAGCAAAGGTTAAAGGCGCTATAATGTTGATGGAGACCCCCATGAGGGGTACGGCAAGAAAATCAAAGGACATGGCACGCATGGCCATCCCCCATTTGGTTTTCTGGATAAAGGTGTGCAACGCCAGCATAAGCAAGAAGCTGATGATGATGATCATTACCTTGATATTGGTAAAAAAGACCCCGCCTATATTATATGAGACGGATTCAATGAGCGGTGGAAAGCTTAAACGTTTGGCACCCAGAAGAATCAAAATACCGGTTTCAAAAATAATGCCGATCATAAGGCCCGTAATGGCAGCAGAGGCGCGGGGCGCATCGCGCAAAGGCCGGTAGCCGGCCACTTCCACAAACACCCCGATCCAGGAGGCTAAAAACATGGTCACCACAATGGTGGCTACAAAGATGACAGGCCCCGGTAAAATGCCTGCAAACAAGGCAAGAAAAAGCGTTGCAATACCAAAACCAATATAGGTGCCCACCATAAAAATATCACCATGGGCAAAGTTAAAAAGCATCAAAACGCCGTAGACCATGGAGTATCCAATGGAGATAACAGCGTAAAAACTTCCTCGCTGGAGTGCATTGATAAAGTTCTGAATAAAATACGGTATCAGATCCGTAAACGATTCCATGCAGCAGCTCCTGTTACTCGATGGTCAAGTTTTTGTTAATTTGAACAAATTACCCAAAAACTTGATGATCGAGTGTTAAAAAAATGGCATTCCGTTGAAAAAGCAACTGCCGCGTTTCGTTTGCGGCAGTCACTTTTTATAACTTAGGCCCATGGGCCTTAAAAAACCGTATTAAAAAACTTTCCGTACGCCAACTATGGGCATACGGATTTGTAGAACTCGTATTCACCCTTATCGTTTATTTTTACAATAACGGCACATTTGATGGGGTCACCCTCTTCGGTGAAGGTCATGTTACCGGTGATCCCTGCAAAATTTTTAATTTTTGCCAGGGCATCCCGGACAGCCCGGCGGTCTTTATCAATTCTGCCGGTCAATTCTCCGACATCCTCAATGGCCTGCTGGGCCAGACGAAGGGCATCCCAGGTCAGCGCAGCCACATCATCGGGGATATAACCGTATTCTTCATTGTAGCGGTCAATAAATTCTTTGGTTGCGCCCGTGGCACCGGCAGCTGCGTAATGGGAAGAGAAAAACTGACCGTAGCAGGCTTCCCCGCACAGCTCAACGGTTTCGGCAGACCCCCAGGAGTCGGACCCCACAATGGGTCCTTTCCATCCAAGCTCTTGGGCTTGTTTAACAATCAGGGGCACTTCATTATAGTACTGGGGGGTAAAAAGCACCTGGGCACCGGACTGAATAATTTTGGTCAGCTGGGAAGAAAAGTCCGTGTCTTTTGTGGTAAAACTTTCAAACGCAACAACGGAGCCGGCACCATGTTTCTTTTCCCATGCATCCTTGAACACTTCGGCAAGTCCTTTGGGGTAGTCAGAGGCCACATCATAAAGCACAGCGGCCTTGGTGAACCCGAACTCATCGGTGATGAAGTTTGCCACAACAGGACCCTGGAAAGGATCAAGGAAGCAGCCGCGGAATACAAAGGGACGGTTCATAGTGGTATCCGGGTTGGTGGACCAGGGGCTGATCATGACGGTTTTGTATTTGTTTGCCACTTCACCGGCCGGTACCGCCTGTTTGGAAGATTGCGGGCCGACAATGGCCAGCACATCATCCTGGCTGATCATTTTGGTGTTGGCTTTTACCGCAGATTCTGCTTTGGATTCATTGTCTTCAACGACCAGTTCGACCTTATACGTCCGACCGCCGACTTCAATGCCGCCCGCCTTTTCAATGTCTGACAGCCACATTTGCGCGGCATATTTACTTCCTTCCCCAACCTTTGGAATGTCGCCGGTCAAAGGTGCATTGATGCCGATTTTAATGATGGTTTCTCTTTTGCAGAATGCCGATGAAGAAAAAACCATGGTCATTGCAACGACCGCTGCCAAACAATAAAGAATTTTTTTCATATTTCCTCCTATATTTAAATAAATTAATGTATAAGAAAATAAAAGAATGAAGTAAAGGGGATAATTTTTTGAAACTTGACATTCGGCATTTTTTTACGGAATGCATACTGGTGCTGACGCTCCTCATGGGACTATGGTTCACTAATGCTGTGCATTCTCATGCCCAAAATACAGTAGATAATGCAACCGACAGTATTCAGTTAACCCCGACTGAAAAGGCCTGGTTAGACAGGCATCCCGTTATTACTATTGCAGGCCCGCGTTCCTTTCCGCCATTTCATTATTATGAAGAAGGCAAATTAAAAGGTATTTCATCCGATTACACCACCCAGATAGCAGCTAAAGTAGGGCTTAACCTACGTATCCTGACAGATCTTCCCTGGCCCCAGGTGTTGGAAAGCGTCCAACAAGGAGAGATTGACCTGATCACCTGCATTGCAAAAACAGCTGAGCGGGAAACCTATCTTGATTTTTCTGTTCCCTATCTGACGTTCCCCCTGGTTATTATCACCCGTGACAACAGCCCCCTTATGGGCGGTATTGAAGACCTTCAGGGAAAAACCCTGGCCATGGTACCCAAAACCCTTATACCGGAATGGCTTTCCAGGGACGGAATTGACGTTTCACCCCTTTATGTGCAATCCCCGTTGCAAGTGCTGGAAGCAGTCGCCTTTTCACGGGCAGATGCCGCCATAGAAAACCTGGCGGCAGCCAACTATTTGATTCATCAAAACGGGCTGGCAAATCTTAAAATCGCAGCACCGACACCCTATGACAAATATCGGCTGTATATGGCCGTTCCCAAGGGGCACCAGGAACTTCTCTCAATTATCGACAAAGCACTTCCTACCATAGCCCCCCGACAAAAAAATGATATTCGCAACCAGTGGGTATCCGTCAAATACGACTATGGCGTCAACCCCAAAGATGTGTTCCGATATATATTTTTGATTCTTTTGTTCACTCTTGGCATTATCTTTATTGTACTGTTCCGGAACCACCGGCTTGCAAAAGAGACCCGGGAACGGATTGTCACGGAAAAAGCCCTGCGGGAAAGCGAAGAAAAACTTCGAAATATCCTGGAAAACAGTACCAACATGTATTACGCCCAAACCCCTGACCATGAAATTACCTACATCAGCGCCCGGTGCAGAGAAATCCTGCAGTGCGAACCCGAAGAGGCCATGAAACGATGGACTGAATTTACCACGGTAAATCCCATCAACCTCAAAGGATTTGAATATAAAAAAAAGGCCATCAGAACCGGACAGCGCCAGCCCCCGTATGAACTGGAGCTGAAAGGAAAAAAAGGGCGCAAAGTTATCGTGGAAATCCGTGAGCACCCGGTGGTTGAAAACGGCAGAACCGTCGCCATTGTTGGTTCTGTAACCGACATTACAAAGCATAAAAAAGCTGAAAAAGACAGGGAAGCATTGCAACGCCAACTTATCCAGGCCCGCAAACTGGAGTCCATCGGCACCCTGGCAGGCGGCATTGCCCATAATTTTAACAATATTCTGGGAATTATCCTGGGAAACGCTCAACTGGCACTGCTGGACCTACCCGAAGAGCATCCAAGCCAGAGACGCATCAATGATATTCAGGCCGCCTGCCTCAGGGCCAAGGACGTTGTCCTGCAACTACTCAATTTCAGCCGCCAGACAGAACAGGAAAAACAGCCTTTAAATCCGGCCCAATTAGTGACCGATACGGTCCGGCTTTTAAGGGCATCCCTTCCCTCGTCCATTGAAATCCTGTGCCAAAACAATGAACCCATAAAAAAAATCAATGCCAATCCCACACAGATCCAGCAGGTCATTGTCAATCTGTGCAACAATGCCGCCCAGGCCATGGCGCCCGACGGCGGCACCTTGACCATACGTCTGGAAATGGCGGACACCCATAATTTAAAAATGCCCGAGCGAAAGGCGTTCTCTGCAGCCGAGGCTGTCCGGCTCACCATTAAAGACACCGGCACAGGCATTGATCCGGCCATACAGGACAGAATTTTTGATCCCTACTTCACCACCAAGGAATTCGGTAAGGGATCGGGCATGGGGCTGGCCATTGTTCATGGTATTGTTCATAACCATGGCGGCGTTATATCCGTTAAAAGTAAAATGGGAGGCGGCGCTGTGTTCAGTGTTCTGTTGCCGGCAAGCCCAGACAGTCCGGACA
>DATFIL010000142.1:0-3472 GCA_035270145.1 Desulfobacter sp.
AGATTGTACGTTTTAAACCGGACCACCCCGTCCACCATGGAAAAGATAATCAAAGCGGTTTTGCGGGCAGACAAAGGATTAATGGAGCCGTCCTTTACCCCCATTTCGATACCGTCTTCATAGATGGAAACAAGACCATCATAAATGGCTTCCAGGTAACTCCGGCACTCGGGTACTGCCTCTGCCATCTGGTAGGGGTAGTACCTGTGTAAAAGAAGAAACTGATTCTCCATCTTGCCGGCCAGGTATAAATGGAAGGATACCGCACGTTCAATCATGCCCATGCCGCTGTCAAAATGCTGATTTCCCATATAGGTATCAAATTCCTCGAGAATCATTTCTTTGGTCTTTTCAAGAACCGCTAAGAACAATTTTTCTTTGGTTTTGAAATGATAAAAAACGGTTCCTTCAGCCACATTGATCATTTTTGCCAGATCAGCGGTGGAGGTCTCTTTGAACCCGTTTTTGGAAAACAGCACCGTGGCTGCCTGCAGTATGGCATCTTTTTTGGACATAATACCTCTAAAATATTGAGTGACTACTCATTTTATTTGAGTGTATACTCAGTTAATTTTCTCATGTCAAATGGTTTTTAACGTTTTTTAATTTTTTTATTACTTATGTTTACAAAGGGTATGAAACCTAATTATAATTCGCGATTAATTTTTTGGATGGAATTAGAAGGAAAAGGAAAATAAAAAATGAAAGGCTTTAAATTTGCCGGACTCTGTGCCGGAATTAAAAAAAACAGATCCTTGGATCTTGGCCTGATCTATTCGGAAGAACCTGCTTGTGCGGCAGCATTGTTTACACAAAATCAGGTGGTTGCAGCCCCTGTTATGCTTGGCAGAAAAACCATGGAAAAGGGCATGCTTCAGGCAATACTGGTTAATTCAGGGAATGCCAACTGTTTTACCGGTGCACAGGGAATAGCCCATGCAGAACAATGCGTTGAACTTGTGGCCAACGCCCTTAAAATTGACCCTGAACATGTATTGGTCTCTTCCACCGGGGTGATCGGTGCGCCTTTGCCTATGGATAAAATTGAAGCAAAAATTCCGGAAGCTGTGGCAAGTCTTGATGTTTGTACAATTGTAGATTTTGCCGGTGCGATCCTCACCACGGATACCTGCACTAAAATGGTGTCCCGCAAGGGAAAAATTGATATATCCGGGGATGAAAAAAGCTTTACCATTATGGGGGTTGCCAAAGGGTCCGGTATGATTCGACCGGATATGGCCACCATGCTTTCCTATATATTTACGGATGCTGATATTTCAAGCAGCCTGCTCAAACAGGCACTGACCCATGCCGCGTCTCGTTCCTTTAACCGGATTACGGTTGACGGGGATACCAGCACCAACGATACCCTTGTATGTATGGCCAACGGGGCAGGGCAGGCAGTGATCGACAATGATGAATCTCTTGGGGTATTCCAAGCACTTTTAGATGAGGTTTGCTATGAGCTTGCCAAAAAGATTGTCAAAGACGGGGAGGGTGCCACAAAGGTTGCTTCCATCACGGTCAAAGGCGCTCTAACCGCTAAGGATGCATTTAAAGCGGCCGAGGCCATTGCCCATTCCCCGCTTGTCAAAACCGCCATTTACGGCCAGGACCCCAATTGGGGCAGGATCACGGCGGCGGCAGGAAGATCCGGGGCGACAGTGGACCAGGATAAGATGGATTTGTATTTTGATGATGTCCTGCTGGTTCAAGACGGGCAGTGGCAGGGTAAAGCGGCTGAAAAAAAAGCGGCGGACATTATGAAGCAGAATGAAATCACCATTGTCCTGGATCTCAAACTCGGACAGGCTCAAGATCAGTTTCTCTTCTGCGACTTTAGTGAAAACTATGTCAAAATTAACACCGCCTACAGATCCTGAAGCCGTGCAAGGTATCCGGCTGCAGAAAATTTTAGCCCATAGCGGGCTTTGTTCGCGTAGAAAGGCCGAGACCCTTATCCTTGAGGGCCGGGTGTCAGTGAATGGAATGGTTGTAAAAGCGCTTGGCACCCGGGCTGATCCGGCAAAGGATAAGGTTTGTCTTGACGGCAAGCCGGTTCACTATACATCGGATAAAACCCGCGAATATACCTATCTTGCCGTAAACAAACCCAAGGGGGTGGTTACAACCTGCGCCCAGAAAAATGCAAAAATTATCCTGGACCTTGTGCCGGTAAAAAAAAGAGTCTATCCCGTGGGGCGGCTGGATAAGGATTCCGTGGGGCTTGTTTTGCTCACCGATGACGGTGACCTGCATAACCGGTTATCCCATCCCTCCCATGACCATGAAAAAGAGTATCTGGTGTTTGCGACCCGACCTGTCAGTGACCAGGATCTGACTGCCATGGCCCAGGGCATGGTGATAGACGGGAAAAAAACCCGGCGGGCGAAGGTCCGCAGGGTTTCTGAAAATGGATTTAAAATTGTTTTAAAGCAGGGGTTAAACCGCCAGATCCGGAAAATGGTGGGCAAAACCGGCAATCAGGTGACCATGCTCAAACGGATCCGCATGGCCAATATCCGCCTTGGCAGTCTGCCCCCCGGAAAATGGCGACATCTCACCGAAAAAGAGGTGAAGGGGTTAAGACAATGATTGAATACCAATACTCTTTCTAACTTTATCCAGGAAGGGCACGGAATATTCCCTGGCCCGAAGCGCTCCTTTTTTCAAAATATCTTCAATATCTTTGGGATTAGCTACCAGCTCTTCGTACCGCTGTCTGGGTTCTTTTAAAATATCATTGATGTATTCAAACAACTCCTGTTTCATGGTTCCCCAGGCAATACCTTCCCTATACCGCTGGGCCAGGTCTTTTGTCTGTTGCTGTGTGGCAAAGGCCCGATAAATTGAAAACAAAGTGCAGGTATCAGGGTCTTTGGGTTCATCGGGCCCCAGGGAATTGGTCTGGATCTTCATGATCATTTTGCGCAGCCGTTTTTCTGTATCAAACAGCGGAATGAAGTTATTGTAGCTTTTGCTCATTTTGCGCCCGTCAAGGCCTGAAAGCACCGCTGCGGTTTCATCCACAACTACCTCGGGCAACACAAATAACTCCTTGTAGGTATGATTGAATTTTGCGGCAATATCCCTCGTCATTTCAAGGTGCTGGATCTGATCCTTGCCCACGGGTACCTTAGCGGCATTGAACATGAGAATGTCGGCGGCCATGAGAATGGGATAGGAAAAAAGGCCCATGGTGACGCCTTGGTCCGGATCTTTTCTCTGTTGTTCCTCGTTTTCCTGGACCGCAGCCTTGTATGCATGGGCGCGGTTCATCAGGCCTTTGGCAGTCAGGCAGGTTAAAATCCAGGTAAGTTCCGGAATTTCTGGGATATCAGACTGTCGGTAAAATACACAATTATCGTAATCCAACCCTAATGCAATCCAGGCAGCGGCAATTTCAAGGGTGGATGCCGTTCGTTTTTGCGGATCATGGTTTTTTATCAGGGAGTGGTAATCGGCCAGGAAA
>DATFIL010000143.1:0-5812 GCA_035270145.1 Desulfobacter sp.
GTTTGTGAACGCCCCGGCCCTGTTCCAGCAGGTGGTGGGAAAATTGCAGGGCGTAAGTGTGGATATTGCCATCTATCGAAAACGCAGGGATATGATCTGTGACGGGCTTGCTGCGGCAGGGTATGATTTTAACGTACCCGAAGGTGCATTTTACCTATTCCCCAAGAGCCCCATTAAAAATGATGTGGAATTTGCAGGTCTGCTTAAACGAGAGAACATTCTGGTTGTGCCTGGCTCCGGATTTGGCGGGCCCGGTCATATCCGGCTCTCCTATGCTGTGCAAGAACAGGTCATTGAAAATTCCATGGCCGGATTCAAACGGGCCATGGAAGAGGCTCAAAAACTAAAATAAATCTATCGTTCATCTTCTGTTAATAACCACGGAAGACACGGAAAGCACTGAAAATTAGAGCGCAAAGCCCTCAATTCATACTTTGGGGTGACTGTCAAAGTTGATAAATAATCAAGCTCATTTCCGTGTTCTTCTGTGCTTTCCGTGGTTCAATTTAGTGTTGTGGGGGAACCCGGGTCAAATGCCCGGTCCGCCCGTGGCGGTGATCAGAATTCTTCACAGGCCGGGTTTAAACCGATAAATGGGATTGAATGATTTCAGGATTATCCTCAAGCTCCCGGGTGGTCAGATTATTGACAATTTCCCCCCGGGTGCCCATAAGATAGTGCCTGCCGGCGACCTTGAGCGCCATTTGGTAATTTTGCTCGACAATTAAAAGGGTGATACCCGATTGGACGCAGAATTTTAAAACCACATCCGTAATGGTCTGGACCAGGATCGGTGACAGCCCCTGTGAGGGCTCGTCCATGATAATTATCCGGGGATTACTGATCAGGGCCCTGCCAATGGCCAGCGTCTGCTGTTGACCACCGCTCAGGGTGCCGCCGTCCTGATGGGATCTGTCGGCCAGCACCGGAAAATGCTCGCACACTTTTTCAAATGTCCAGGCATTTTCCCCGCTCCCCGGTCTGGCTGCCAGGCGCAGGTTTTCCTCAACACTCAATCCCGGGAAAATGTGGCGTTCCGCAGGCACATAGGCCACCCCCAGCCGGGAAATTTTGTGGGGCTGCCACCGGGTGGTTTGCTGACCGTCAATAAAGATGTTGCCGGATCGGGGCGGGGTCAGGCCCATAATGGATCTTAAGGTTGTGGTTTTCCCGGCACCGTTACGCCCGATAATTGAAACGGCTTCCTGCTCGTACACGTGCATGGAAAGCCCCTGGATAACGTGGCTGTCGCCGTAATAGGTCTCCATGTCTTCAATTTCAAGGATCTTATGCCGCTTTTCCAAGATATGCCTCTCTGACCTCCTGATTGTTGCGAATTTCCTGGGGCGTACCTTCTGAAATGATGCAACCGTCCTGGAGGACCGTGATCCGGTCTGAAATCCGCATGACCATATCCATATCGTGTTCCACCAGGACAACGCTGATATCATTGGCCAGATCTTTGATCAAGTCTGCAATATGATGGGTTTCCGAAGGTGACATGCCGGCCGTGGGTTCATCCAGAAACAGAATCTTGGGGTCTCCAGCCATGGCAATGGCGACCTCCAGCACCCGCTGATCACCATAGGCCAGGTTTTTGGCCGGCAGGGCAGCCATTTTCTCTAACCCCAGCCGTTCCAGCATGGCCCATGTATCTTTAATGACCGGTTTTAATTTTTGTTTTAAGGAAAATATGCGAAAAGAGCCCCCGACTTTGGCCTGCCTGGCAATTCTCAAGTTTTCAAACACACTTAAGTTCTCAAACAGGCTGTTGATCTGGAAGGTCCTGCAAATCCCCTGCTTTACCAGCTCATGGGTGGGTGTTTTGGTAATGTCTTTTTCCTTGAACAAGATCCTACCGGAACTGGCCCCGATTTTTCCAGTGACAATATTGATAAAAGTGGTCTTTCCGGCACCGTTGGGACCGATAATCGAGGTTAATCCATTGTCGTCAACACTGAAACAAACATCGTTGGTTGCCATTACGCCGCCGAATTGACAGCATAAATTCTGTGTACAGAGTAATCCATCCATCGTTATTCCTTTCTCAATCGTTTGATATTATCGGTTAGGCCGGCAAATCCGGTCGGCATGAACAGGACAAGAAAGATGACCAAAAGCCCCAGATAAATCTCCCAATGCTCTGTCATCGTACTGATATAGTCCTGGATATAAATAAAGAAGACCGCACCGGCCAGAGGCCCCCAAAGTGACCCCATGCCGCCCAAAAGGAGCATCATAAGAACACTGGCCCCGGCAAAGGCGCTCATGGTGGACGGGCCGATATAGCCTTTATACAGGATAAATAAGGCCCCTGCGATGCCGGCAAGCAGACAGGCCATCATCCAGCCCAGCAGTTTGTATTTTCTAACATTGATACCAATAGAGGCGGCCCGGCTCTCATTTTCGCGAATGGCCTCAAGAACCGCGCCAAAAGGTGAATTGATGATTCTCCGGGTGAGGAAAAAACACAAGGTTACAATGGCCAGTGTGAACAAGTAAATCACCAGCGGGTCCCCGGAATTTCCGATAGTGATGCCGAACAGGCTGATATCCGGATTGGGCATTCCCATTAATCCGTCATCCCCGCCGGTCACATCATACCATTTCCATACAATGGTATGAAACATCATGCCGAATGCCAGGGTCAGCAAGGCAAAGGCCAGCCCCCCGGTCCTGACCTGGACCCACCCCACGGGCAGGGCCACAACACAGGTAAAGGCAATGCCGACCAAACAGGCCAGCCAGAAGGATGTCGGGGATACATGAATTAAAAACAATCCCACCGCATAGGCACTGATTCCAAGATAGGCGTTGTGCATGAACGATAACAAGCCGGTATAGCCTAAAAGCACGTCCAGGCTCATGGCCAGCAGCCCGTATATCATCATTTCAGTGATGAGACTGATATAAAACCGGTTGCCGGAGACAAACGGAAACACGATCAGGCCGGAAAGGAGGATAATAATAAAAACAATGTTAACGGGATGAAACCCTGATCTGATGCCGGGTATGGTTGTCATGCGATTCATCATTCAAACTTTCCCTCCCCAAGAAGACCACGGGGCATGAAGGCAAGGATAACCGCCATGAGGATGTAAACGATTACCATTGCCAGGTCTGTGATAAAAAATTCAGCCAACGTCTGGACCCCGCCGATCAGGAGGGCTGCAATGACTGCGCCGCGAAGGCTTCCAAGACCGCCGATAACAATGACCACAAAAGAACTGATCAACATTTCCCCGCCCATCAGCGGATCAATGGTGGTCAACGGGCCTGCAATAACCCCTGCCAGTGCGGCCATGACGCATCCAAGAACAAATGCACCCATATGCACATAGCTCATGTTCACGCCCAGACAAGAGACCATTTCGGGGATTGTGCTGGATGCCCTGAGGATGATGCCGACTTTGGTCTTGTTTAAAAATAGCATTAGCGCGCCCATGATGAGTATAATCAGCAGCAGTGTCATCAGTCTGAAAACCGGGTAGTCCGTACCGAGTATGGGCAGGGTGCCCTGCATGAATTCCGGCAGCTCGATGAAACGGGGTTTGTTGCCCCAGATGTACTTGATCGAGCCGTCAAGAAAAAACATCAGTCCATAGGTCAGGATCAAGGTGTATGCCATGGATCTTTTTCGCATGGGGGCAATAATGGTTCGTTCGATGATCAGCCCGATCACCCCCACGATGAGGGGGGCAATCAAAAGTGCGGCAAAAAAGTTCAACCCCGATGCCACAAGTGAAAAACCGGTGTAGGCGCCCACGGCGTACAAGGCGCCGTGGCCCATATTCATTATACGGCTCAGCCCGTAAATAATGTTCAAACCGGTGGCTACTATGAGAAGCACGCCGCCAAGAACAAGGCTGTTTAATGTAATATCGACTATAATACTCAGTGTTCCGCTCCTAATTTAAAAAAATTATCTATCCCGTAACAACCTGTCGAAAGTCCTTTGTAGCTGCATGAAGATATGAGGGTGGTGTCATGTCTTCATGCAGACTTTGTTTTATTTGGAAAAAGCTTTCATCCGTCATGGACCGTTTACTCAGGCGGGCCAAGCTCGGCTGCCGGGAATGTCTTCAGCACTTTCATATATACCTTGGCACCAAAAGGATTGTCCGGTGCGGCCATGGTTTCCGTCAGAACGGCATCATTGCGCATGCAGTTGTCTTTTGCGGAAATCCGTACCGTACCGTAGGGACCGTCGTAACTGATTCCCTTGAGGGCTGACGCAATGGCCTTGGCATCCGTACTCCCGGCTTTTTCAATGGCGTTGAACAGGTTCATGGCCCCCACATAGCTGTGAACGGCCGCATCGGAGGGGATGGTTTTATATGTGTTCCAGAACCGCATCTCCCAGTCGTCAGAGGTCTGGGTGTTAACATCCCAGGACCAGTCCGATACACTGAAAATACCGTGACAGGCCGTTCCGCCGGCTTCCAGTTCCAGGGGGCCGGGGGCTGCCGCGGAAACCAGTTTCATTTTGTCCTGGATGCCGAAATCATAGGCCTGTTTGGCAAAAATCGGAATCACGTTGGTGATAAATGCCATGTATACGCCATCTACTCCGGACGCCTTGATCTTACTGATATAAGATGACCAGTCCTTTGTCTTGATGGGGGCTTTGTCATAGTTTTCGTTATAAATTTTAATACCGTTCTTTTTGGCCAGTGCGATAAATCTTTCCCCGGCATCATGTCCCCAGGAATAATCGTGGACAAGGACGTAATAGGTTCGGTCTTTCAGGTCGGGCCGTGCCAGGATTCCCTTGACATTGCCGATGGCGGTCTGGTCATTGGCCAACTGTCCGGATCTGAAAACCATGGGGTGGAGGCCATAAAATTTAGTGGTCATGACATGGGTGCTTAAAAAGGGCACATTCAGCTTATCAATGTTTTTGGCAAGGGCAAGGCCCACGCCACTGGATAAAACACCGATCAATGCCTTGCAGTCATCTTTGTAAACCAGTTTTTCCGCCTTTGAAACCGCAATGGGCGGTTTCACCTGGGTATCTTCAACCTGCAGCTTAATGGGACTTCCAAGAACCGTTCCTTTTTCCCGGGCAGCCATTTCAATGCCGTACTTCATTTCCAGTCCGCCCTGGGCAGCTATTCCGGTAAGGGGTACCAGGACGCCGATTCTAACCGGCTTTTTTGCACACACCGGATAGGGTGCAAGGATCATTACAGCGATCATAATACTTAATGAAATAGTGATAAATCTTTTCATTTCTACCTCCCAGTTTCATGGTTGGAATTCATTTGAAAACCTCTTGGTAAAACAATTTGGCAAAAGCTGTTTGTTCGGCATCGGCAGCACTGGCTGTGCCAGCCGCACGGGCGCTCCTGGAACCGGCAGCGCAACTGCCGGTTCCAGGACTGAAGACGTTATGGAAACGTCTTAGGCTCATGGCCCTTATTCAGGCGGGAGGATTACAATACGCGGTATGCGTAGTAAACAATCTTGACTTTATCAGAAAAGTCTTTATTTCCAGGTAGGTACGGTTTTGGGTTTGAGACCAGAACTTCTTCCAGGACCTTGTCGGCTTTGATGGCTTCAAGTTTTCCGGTAAATTCATCATCGATCATATCCGTACGATGGGTAAAAATCACCATCCCGCCGGGTTTGGTAATCCGGGCAAACTCGCGAACAGCTTTAGGCACATCTTCAATGTAGGTGAGTGTGCCAATGCAGATCAGATTGGCAAACTGGTTGTCCTCATAACGGAAGGGTTTTTCATTCATGTTGACAATGTGTACATCTTCATACACGCCCTTTTCCTTGGCAACAGCAGCAAAATCAGGGCTTA
>DATFIL010000144.1:0-3361 GCA_035270145.1 Desulfobacter sp.
ACCCCCGGCGGCACAGCCATTATTTTTGCCGATGACCCGCGGCGTGACATTCTTATCCAGGCGGCAAAAGAAAACCATCACACGGCTCGATTAATGTTTTTCGGTACCCAACCCAACAGCGACGTCCTTTTATCGAAAATCAGCTTCACAGACCACGGCATTGCCTTTTTCCTTAACATGGATGGGCACACCGGCCAATACACGGTCCCCTCGCCCGCGGCATTCATGGCTTTTAATGCCGCCGCCGCCGCCGCGCTTTCAAAGGCGGCAGGCATTGCTGAAACAGATATTGCCCGGGGCCTTGATGCCTTTGTCCCGGTCAAAGGCAGAATGCATTTAAAGCATCTTGCCAACGGCCTTCATCTCATTGACGACACCTACAATGCCAATCCCCGTTCCATGGACCAGGCGCTGAAAGTCCTGAACCGGCTGGCCGGCCGTAACCGGGGCATTGCCGTACTTGGTGACATGCTGGAATTAGGCGATCAAACCCAGCGGCACCACCGGCAGGTGGGGCATCTGGTGGCAGCGCTTTCACCGGCAACGCTTTTGCTGTTCGGCACCCAGGTCGCACAGATCCGTGAAGGCGCTGTAGAAAAAGGATACCCGGCGGCACGCATCGCCATGGGCACCAAAAAGGAATTGGGAGAAATCCTTAAAACGTCAACAAAACACGAAAATTGGATACTGCTCAAAGGCTCCAGAGCAATGGCCATGGAAACGCTGATCCCGACACTTGAAGAAATAGTTGTAATACCTGCTGAAAGGGCGAACTGATCGAATGTTTTACCAATTTTTATACCCGTTACACGAACACTATACCATTTTCAATATTTTCCGGTATATCACCTTCCGTACCATATACGGGGGACTGACCGCTTTTATCATCTGCTTCATTCTCGGCCCGTTTGTGATCCGGCAGCTGCAGATCATGCATTTTGGCCAGATCATCCAGACCGACGGCCCGCAGTCCCATCTAAAGAAACAGGGAACACCCACCATGGGCGGTATCATGATTCTGTTTTCCATCTTTTTTTCCACTTTTTTATGGGGGAATTTCACCAATCACTATGTGGGGATACTGCTGCTTGTTACCCTGCTTTTTGGCACTATCGGCTTTGTTGACGACTACCTGTCGCTTTTGAAGAAAAAAAATATGGGATTCTCGGCAAAATCAAAGTTTCTTCTCCAGATTCTTTCGGGCCTGCTCATCGGTTTTTTGATTTACAGCAGCCCGGACTTCAATGCCGTGCTTACGGTACCGTTTTTTAAAAACGTGGCCATTAATTTAGGTATACTCTATATCCCCTTTGCCTGTCTGGTCATTGTAGGAACCTCCAATGCCGTAAACCTCACGGACGGCCTGGACGGACTGGCCATCGGCCCCTTGATTGTGGCATCCATGACGTATATGCTGTTTGCCTATGTGGCCGGTCATGCCCAGTTTGCCGAGTATCTACATGTCAGACACATTCCCGCAGCCGGTGAAGTATCCGTCATCTGCGGCATCCTGGCAGGGGCAGGCATGGGATTTTTATGGTTCAATGCCCATCCGGCCCAAATTTTCATGGGCGATACCGGTTCCATCCCCCTTGGGGCCATCCTCGGCACCATTGCCGTGGTCACCAAGCAGGAGATCATGCTGGTGCTGGTAGGCGGTCTTTTTGTCATCGAAGCGGGTTCCGTGATTCTCCAAGTCGCTTATTTTAAAATCACCCACGGCAAGAGAATTTTCAGAATGGCGCCCCTGCACCACCATTTTGAACTAAAAGGCTGGCATGAATCCAAGGTTATTGTCCGGTTCTGGATTATTTCCATTGCCCTGGCGGCCTTATCCCTGAGCACATTGAAAATAAGATAAAATGGTCAATATTCGTCAAACATATAAACTGGTTGTGGGCTTAGGCGCCTGTGGACTTTCCATGGCCCGGTTTTTGAAATCCCGGGGGCACGGCGTGGCTGCCACGGACATTGACGGGACAAAGAGCAGTGAAGCGGCAGCGTTAAAAAAACTGGGGATCCCGGTAATGATCGGCAGCCATGACCAGGAGATGTTTGATAAGGCGTCCGTAATCATTCCCAGCCCCGGTATTCCCTTAAACATGCCATACATCAGGTCAGCCCGGGACAAAGGCGTGCCTGTAAAAGGCGAACTGGATATTTTTGCCCAATACAACACCACACCTGTGATCGCAATCACAGCCACCAACGGGAAAACCACCACCACGGAACTGACAACCGCCATGCTTGAAGCCTCTGGCATCTCCTGCTTTATGGGCGGAAACATCGGCACCCCGCTGGTGGAATATCTCATGCAGGATAGCCCCAGGGATGTTGTCGTGGCTGAAATTTCGTCCTTCCAGCTTGATCTTGCCCAGACCTTCAGGCCCCATACGGCAGCGCTTCTTAACATTGCCGAAGATCACCTGGACCGATATATAGACTTTCACGCCTATGTCGATTCCAAATGGTCAATCTTTAAAAATATGACCGCCGGGGATACTGCCGTAATTAACGGTCGCATCAAAGATTTTTCAACACGCACTAAAACCATTTGTGCTGATATTCTTGCATTCTCATCCACAAGTCCTGTAACCCGGGGAGCAAACATTCACAAAAAGGGAATCGACATTCAAACCCAAGATACCAGTGACACCCTTGCTGCAGACACGCCGGCCAGGCTTCCCGGCATCCATAACAGGGAGAATGTGGCAGCCGCCGCCCTTGCGGCATTAAGCTGCGGTGGTACCATAGAAGGCATCAGACAAGCCTTAAATGAATTTACCCTCTCAGACCATCGCATTGCCTTTGTCCGGGAGATTGACGGCATCCGTTTTTACAACGACTCCAAGGCCACCAACGTGGCGGCAGTGCTGTGCGCCCTGAAATCCCTTGAATCCGATGTTATTCTTATCCTTGGGGGCAAGGAAAAGGGTCTTGATTTTGCCCCCCTGGTACCCGAAGTTAAAGCCCGGGCCAAGGCGGTTATCGGTATGGGCGAAGCGGCCGGGCATATCATCGAGACCTTTGACGGTATTTGCCCGGCATACGCCTGCCGGGACATGATCGGCGCCGTTAACAGAGCCGTGTCTGTGGCAGACAAAGGCGATGTGGTGCTATTATCTCCGGCCTGCGCAAGCTTTGATCTTTATACCAATTACCAGGAACGGGGAAAGGATTTTGCCCGCATTGTCAACGCACTAGTTTCGGAACAGGAGGTATGCCATGGTTAATACCCTAGGCGTCAGCGAATACATCCCGGGTCCTCTCCATCCCTTTTTCAAAGAAAAAACCATTCTTTTTCCGGTGCTCATTCTCACCGGCATTGGCCTGGTCATGGTATACTCGGCCTCCTGCACCA
>DATFIL010000145.1:0-5322 GCA_035270145.1 Desulfobacter sp.
GAAAAACGTGATCAATCCCAATGAGCTTCTGGAAAAATACGGGGCTGACGTGACCCGGTTGTTCTGTCTGTTTGCCGCCCCCCCTGAAAGGGACCTGGAGTGGAACGAAGACGGCGTTGAAGGCACGAACCGTTTTGTCAACCGTGTCTGGCGTCTGGCGTTGACCTGTATGGAAACCATCCAGGGTATTGATGCATACAAAGGGCCGGCGGGTTCACTTAAGGCGGATCAGGCAAAGCAATTGTATATCAAGGCCAATCAGACGATCCAGAAGGTGACCGTGGATATTGAAACCAATTTTCATTTCAATACGGCCATTGCCGCAGTCATGGAACTGGTCAATGCCATGTACACGGTTGAACTTGAGAAGGCGGATGATGAACTCAAATCCGTGGTCTGGTTCTGCCTTGAAAATGTACTGCTTTTGCTCAGTCCCATTATTCCTCACTTTTGCGAGGAGTTGTTTGTCCAGATGGGGAACAAGGGGTCTATTCTGGAACAGTCTTGGCCTGAATTCAGAAAAGATTCCATGGAAACCGACGATGTGCTCGTTGTGGTTCAGGTGAACGGAAAATTGAGGGCAAAATTTTCCATGAGCGCCGATTCAGGTGAAGATGATATTAAATCGGCTGCCCTTGGAGATTCAAAAATTATCAAGTACACTGAAGGAAAAGAGATCCGCAAAATCATTGTGATTCGTAAAAAACAGACCCTTGTTAATATTGTGGTGTGATTTATGAAAAAACGTATTACATGGCTGATGGTGGCCTTATCTTTGATGATTGGTCCGGGGTGTGGATACCGGCTGGCCGGCGGTGGTTTCATTCATGATGATGTCACCCGGGTATCTGTGGCTATATTTGAAAACAAAAGTACCGAATCCAGGGCCGGGATATCTTTTACCAACGAATTGATACGGGAAATTACCGCAAAAACAGATACCATTGTTGTGGCTGCCGGCAATGCCACCCGAAAAATATCAGGTACCGTTCAATCCATCACCTTTTCCACATTATCCAGATCTTCTTCGGAAGACATTACGGAAAGGCAAGTTAACGCTAAGGTCAGTGTGGTTCTGACCGGGGCCGGGGGAAAGATCCTTTGGTCAGTGAAGAATTTTTCAGCCAATGAATCTTATGAAGTATCTAACAGTACCGTGGATGATGATGCCAATAAGCGCGAGGCGGTTGATCTCATTGCTGAACGTGTGGCCGAACGCCTGGTCAGCCAGATGACAAACGACTTTTAAACCCAGCAACCCGAACCGGCGTCTGTTCCTTATACAAGGGCAGACGCCGGTTTATAATATAGACCGGCTGAGCTTAAATGGTGCAAAAGCGCGCAACTTATGCGTTCGCAAATTTGAACAGTCTGGAGATCTTTCTTGAAGCCATTTTTTTGTGAACAATACCTTTTTTAGCCGCCTTGTGAATGGCTGACTGGGTCTTTTTCATCAATTCCTCGGTATTTTCACCCGCTTCTTTAGCTGCACGAAGTTTTCTTTCAAGGGTTTTAAGGGCGGTTTTTACGGATTTGTTTCTCATCCGTCTGACCTGATTTTGTTTTGCGCGTTTTTTTGCTGATTTATGGTTCGCCAACTTGGTATAGCTCCTTCATAAAATAGAGAATTAAAAATAAATAATAATAAAACTTATATCAAATTCGGTAAGATATATAAAACATATAAACATGTCAAGGAAAACCTGTGGCCCACTTTATTAAAAAAGCGGCATCTATCAGTTCGATTACACTGATTTCAAGAATACTCGGCATGATAAGGGATGCGGTCATTGCTTTTATATTTGGTGCGGGGACGGTTTCTGACGCTTTTTTCATTGCATTCAGGCCCTTTGACCTGATCCGAAAAATGATGTCCGACGGGATTTTAAGCATCTCTTTCATCCCGTTGTTTGCAGTACAGTTTGCCCAAAATAAAAAAGACCAGGCCGCGGCCATGTTTTTGAATGCACTGTTTTTTATATCCATTGCAGGGGCGCTGCTGGTCGGGTTAGGGATCTATTTTGCGCCCTTTTTGATAGATTTTTTTGCCCCGGGGTATGGTGCCGGTTCTTATTCCCATACATTGTCCTGTCTGCTGTTCAGGATAATGATGCCCTATATGTTCATTATTTTCTTTGTGGCCTTGTGCATGAGCGTGCTCCATGCAAGGGGAAATTTTCATGTGCCTGCAGCTACGCCGATTCTGCTCAATCTTTGTATTATTACGGCCGTTCTACTGTTTTCCGACCGATTCACGCCAAAGATTGTCGTTCTGGCCTTTGGGGTAACCGTCGGCGGCATTGTTCAGCTTGCCTTTCAAGTTTCAAGCCTTGCAAGGCTTGGGATGTTTGATTTCAAAGCCTTTGTCCGGGTGCATCCCCATGTAAAAAAAGCCTTTATTACTCTCGGCCCTTCCGTGATCGGGGCTGCGGCTTTCCAAATTAATCTGCTGGTGGCAGGACTTACCGCCTCAAAGCTTGATCCCGGTGCGGTCTCTTATCTTAATTATGCCGAACGTCTGGTTCAGTTTCCTTTGGCTTTGGTGGTCTCTCCCGTTGCCACGGTTTTATTATCCATGCTGTCTGCAATGGCTGGTACGCGTTGCCCGGAAACCGGGAAAAATTCCGGGAGGGTGTCGGAATTTGATTTTTTTGATCAACCACAGCAAACCCAGGATTGCAGTCTTTTGTTTGATGCTGGTGTACGCATGGTCTTTTTTTTAATTATTCCTGCAACAGTCGGTATCATCGCCTTAAACCGTCCCATAGTTTCGTTGCTGTTCTGCAGGGGGGCTTTTGATTTGACTGCAGTGGATCAGACCGGCCAGTGTCTTGTTTTTATGGTTCTTGGGCTCTGGGCTGTTGCCGGAACCCGGCTTTTTGTGGCGTTTCATTATGCGTTGTCCAATATCCGGCAGCCTTTTATGGCAGGCGTTGTGTCCATTGGGTGCAATTTTTTATTATGCCGGTTTTTTGTGGGAAGCATGGGAGTGACAGGGCTTAGTTTAGCCGTATCCCTGTCCGCTGTCGCCGGATTTGTACTGCTTGCCGTTTGTGGACCCTTTGATATCCAAGGCAGGGCTGTAATGGTTTGCGCTTGCAGAGCAGTTTTCATGTCTGTTATAATGTTTTTTCTGGTTCGATGGATATGGGGCTTCTGGTCTGACTGTTCAGGCATAATTCAGGCAGCAGGCCTTGTTGTCAGCATTGGTGTTGGCGCTGGTTGCTACCTATTGGCAGCCCGGCTTACATCGAATCCGGAAATGGCAATGCTCATAAGGATTTTTTTAAAACAAAAATGACCCGTATGGAAAAAATAGGCCTTTACTTGGCCATGGGCGTGGCGGTTATCCTTTTATTTATGTTTTTCTTTTCCACAAGAGGGGTCATGGATTACAGCCGGCTTAAAGCCAGGCAGGAGCTGCTAGAATCCCAGGCTGCCATTGTCGGCAGTCAAAATTCAAAAATGGAAAAAGAGATATTGAAACTTAAAACCGATATCGAATATATTAAGCATCTGGCCAAACATGAGTATGAAATGGCTGCCCAGGATGAATTGGTTTTCAAAGAAAAACTCAAAAATCAAGGATCTGGAAAATGACCCGTAATTTTGCAACCCTGTCGCTGGGCCGCTTGTATGAGAAACAGGGATATATAGACGATGCCCTTGAAATTTACAGGGAAATTGATACAAGCCAAAGCCCGGATGCCACGCATATCCTTGAGTCTATTTCCCGCCTTGAAGCGCAAAAGGAAATTGCAGATTCCAAAGAAAACTTTAAAGAACCCTTTAAAGAACCAGGAGAGGATGTTTTAACGCCTGATCAAGTTCAGGGCAGCACCAAAGAAGCCAGGATGGCCCATATGCTCGAAGTATGGCTCAGGCTTATTGTCATGCAGAAACGGGTGGATATATTCAAAAGCTTTAAAGCCCGATTATGATTTTTAAACGAGATATTATAGGGTGCTTTTTTCTTTTAATTATTTGCGTAATGCTAAGTTTTGGCGTTAATGCACTCTCCCCCAACGGTATTGCCCTCAGGGGCCAGTGGAATCCGGATCAGGGTGTGGTCATGGCTGGGGCAAACAAGGCCCACGCCGTTGATGTTATGCAGATCAACAATCCTTTGAAAGTTAAACGACTGGTGGAATCCGGACCGGCGGTCGTGCTTGATGTCCGCCGGCCCGATATTTATGACCTGGGACATATTCCAGGGGCATTGAATTTTCCTTTGGATGATTTTGAAGAAGACGAAAAAGCGCTGCTGTCAAAAATAAAAATAACCCCCGAAGATGAGATCATTGTGTATTGTGCAGGGGTGACCTGCCAGGATTCCCATACATTTGCCACCCGTTTGGTTGAAATGGGCTTTACCCATGTGGCGGTTTATGCCGGCGGGTTTGCTGAATGGGAGGAAATGGGATTTGACGTGGCCGTCCAGGGAACTGACCCATGAGCAATCTGTTTCGTTCCAAATTTAAATTCAAAAATCGTGTTGAGCCGGGATCTATGGGTTTGGGCCGGCAAACAAGCCTCATTGAATGGGTACTGCGTCTGTTTCTGGGATGCACGTTTATTTTTAGCTCCTGGCACAAAATCGTGTCACCGGATCAATTTGCCACAATTGTGTACGGCTATGACGTTTTTCCCCACCAGATTATAAATGTGTTAGCCGTTGTCGTACCTTTCGTGGAGCTTGTTTGCGGTATCACCCTGATAACCGGTCTGCTTAAACGTTCGGGCCTTTTAATAATTAATGCCATGCTGCTAGGGTTTATTTTTTTGATCAGTTTTAATCTGATCCGGGGTCATGAATTTGATTGCGGCTGCTTTTCTTTGGGGGAGAGCAAAGGGGTCTGGTCATCAATCTGGCTGCTTGCCAGGGATCTTGTGATGCTCGGGGCAGGGATTTATCTTTTCAGGTTGTTCGATAAAAAAGACAGGCTTTAACCTTATCGGTTCACCGTTCCCGGACGATTCTGAATCCAAGACTGTTGCGGCGCGCCACGGGCTTGTAATTGGTACGGTAGGCACATCGCTGATATTTACTGTTCTGGAACCATCCGCCGCCTCTGACCACCCGATGCACACCTTTTGTTTCCAAAGGATCTGTAATGCCGTCTACATAGGTCCGGGTAAAGGTTCCAGTTCTCACAGTCCAGATGGTGCGCCATTCGCATGCATCCTGGACCCATTCTTGAACATTGCCGTGCATGTCGTAAAGCCCCCATTTATTAGGCTTAAGAAGCTTGACCGGATGGGGTTTGAAATCCCCTGCCGGCGAAAAACCACCGGAATTAAAGCAGTACCAGGCATGATCAA
>DATFIL010000146.1:0-9789 GCA_035270145.1 Desulfobacter sp.
TTTTTTGAAAATTTGGTAAACATCTGGCATGTATGATGTCATTATTACAGGTGCGGGGCCTGCCGGAACAACTGCCGGATACCTTTTGGGGCAAGCCGGGTTTTCTGTCCTTTTGCTGGACAGAAAAATCTTCCCCAGGAAAAAAGCATGTGCCGGCGGAATTACGCCCAAGGCCATGGCGCTGTTTCCTTTTGATATTTCGTGTTTTGTCCGCCGTACCTGCCGGGAGGTGAAAATTATCCGTCCTGGAAACGCCTCTTTCATCGTCAAAGCCCAGGATCCCTTGTGCTATATTACCAAAAGAATGGATTTGGACGCTTATTCCCTGGGAAAAGCGATACAGGCCGGATGCCGGTTTAAAAAAATAGACAGGATCATCTGTCTTGATCAGGATGATCATGGCGTCAGTCTAACCCTTTCCTGCGATGGTAAAATAGATATAGTCAGGGCCGGGCATCTGATCGGGGCCGATGGTGCCAACTCAAAAATTCGCAGGCTCATTGGCGGTCAAAGGTCGTGTATCATTAAACTGCCTGCCCTGGAAGCTGATGTGCCTGTGAAAAATGCCGGGCGTTATCCCATGGAGTTTGATTTTTCCAGGAAAATTAAGGGATATTACTGGATATTTCCCCGTAAAAACCACGTGAATATTGGTATCTTCAGTGCCTTACCCAATGGAACCATGAACCGGGCTCTATTGAAGGCCTATGCCAAATACCGGCTAAAAGCCGATGTCCTGAATGATGTCAAGGGATATCCCATTGCCACAAGCCGTGGCAAAGCGTATCTGGGAACTGGCCGTGTGCTTCTGACAGGGGATGCGGCGGGTCTATCCGATCCTTTGTTGGGCGAGGGGATCTATTCTGCGTTAAAATCCGGCATCCTTTCAGCCCGGGCCATTGAACATGCCGTTGGCCAAAAAGCGTCTGCACCTTTAGATGCGCTTGGCTGGTACAGGCAGGCCCTTGGGGATTTGCAACTGGATTTGCGGCTTTACCGGTACTGCGCATCGATTTTGTATCGATTTCCACAATGCTCGCTTGCTGTGGGGTCTTGTAATATTTTACATAATTGTTTTTCCAAGGGGTATTCCGCTGGAAAGACCCTGCACGAAATTTTAATACCCTTTTGATCCCTCATAAATACGAATTTTCGTTTTTTGATTATTTTTTTAATGCATGAAAATACAAAAATGTATTGATTTGCACGCCTTTGTTTTGCATGTCCTTATGAAATTACATTAATGTAATCTACTATATCCCAAAAATGTTATTTCATTTAAGGGTACTCCAGAAAAGTAAAAATAATAAATTCATGTAATTTCAAATAGATACATTAATATATTAAAAAAAATAATTTTTGGCACCGCTCTTGCTTTCTGAATAACGTAACGCAACAAGTTGTTTTAATGCATATTTAACAAAGGGAGTAAAAATGAAAAAAGTTGTGGCCGTAATTAAACCGTTCAAAGTGGACGAGGTTAAAGATGCTTTAGCCAAAATCAGTATTAACGGGATGACAATTTCGGAAGTCAAGGGCTTTGGCCGTCAGAAAGGACACAAAGAGGTGTACCGGGGTGCAGAATACCAGACAGACTTTGTCCCCAAAGTTGAATTGAAAATCTGTGTTGCCGATGACCAGGCCCAAGCTGTGGTGGATACAATAGTAGAAACAGCGAAAACAGGCAAAATCGGTGACGGTAAAATATTTGTTCTTCCTGTGGAAGATGTTGTTCGTATTCGTACAGGTGAAACCGGAACAGAAGCGTTATAAAATTTAACTAAATTAGTATCAATAAGGAGATTAAAAAAATGAAGTATATACTGATGATTTTGACTTCGCTGGCTTGCACCATCACAGCAGCATGGGCCGGGACAGACGAGGCTCCCACAGTGATTTCCAATGCCGAGGCCATTAAATTGGTTCAGACCCATGCCGACTACGTCTGGACTCTTGTTGCTGCATGTCTTGTTTTCTTTATGCAGGCCGGGTTCGCCATGGTGGAGGCAGGTTTCACCCGTGCTAAAAATGCTGTAAACATCATGATGAAAAACCTGATGGACTTTTCCATGGGCTCACTTTTCTACTGGGCCATTGGGTTTGGTCTGATGTTCGGTGCCTCTAAAACCGGTTTTTTTGGGACCACAGGCTTTTTTCTAAGTGATTTTGAAGTGGGTGGCGATCCCTGGGTATTGGCCTTCTGGATGTTCCAGGTTGTGTTTGCCGCAACCGCTGCCACCATTGTTTCCGGTGCCATGGCTGAACGGACTAAATTCACCGGTTACCTTATGTACAGCGCGGTTCTGTCCGCATTGATTTATCCCATTTTTGGTTCCTGGGCCTGGGGATCACTGTTCAACGGTTCCGGCTGGCTTGAAGGTCTTGGGTTCATCGATTTTGCAGGCTCCACCGTTGTTCACTCTGTGGGTGGATGGGCTGCATTGGCAGGTGCGATCGTTATTGGTCCCCGCCTTGGAAAGTTCACCAAAGACGGTGGTATTAAACCTATTCTGGGTCACAATATGCCCCTGGCCGGCCTTGGCGTGTTCATCCTGTGGATCGGCTGGTTTGGTTTCAATCCGGGTTCAACAACCGTTGCAGATAAAAGTATTGCAATGATTTTTGTAAATACCAACCTGGCTGCTGCCACAGGTGCTGTTCTGGCCATGGTCGTTTCCTGGGTTAAGTTTGGAAAGCCCGAAGTGGGCATGAGTTTGAATGGTGCCCTGGCAGGTCTGGTGGGTATTACCGCAGGCTGTGCCAATGTTACACCTGGTTCCGCTGTTATAATCGGTGCCGTTGCCGGTATTCTGGTTGTTTTCTCCGTACTGTTCTTTGATAAAATTAGAGTTGACGATCCTGTCGGCGCGATTTCCGTACACGGTGTATGCGGTGCCTGGGGAACCCTTGCTGCAGGTATCTTTAACATCGGCGGCACAACCATTAAAATTCTATCCGTACAGTGCATCGGTATCGTTGCCTGCTTTGCATGGACATTTTGCACGGCTTTTATCCTGTTCAAGCTTATTGACTCTACCATGGGCTTAAGGGTATCCCCGGAAGAAGAACTGGAAGGACTTGACTCCACAGAACATGGCGGCAATGCGTATCCTGACTTTTTACCCAGCAGCCATTAATGATAATCATGCATCAGGCTGCTGTTCCAAAATTTTTGACAGCAGCCTGGCATTTTCCTCCTATGCAGGCAGAACAAGACACTAAATAAAGTTAACACAACCCCCTGCATATTTGCTTCGCGTTCTCCTTACGCGCGAAATGCCGAAAGAACCTGCCGCCTTCCTCCCTCTAAGGCGGCAGGTTCTTTATTTTTGTGGCAACAAATTCAACAGGCTTTTATGAAAATTTTCCCCAAAATTTAAAATTCATATGTCAGCCGGATAAAGCCTCCCCGCTGGATTTCGGTTGAAACCATTTATGTGGCGTGTAGCCCTTGCCAGTAAAGGCTTTGACTTTTTTTTGAATATATTCCTGATTCTGTGAGACCAGATTAGGCCAGAAGCGTCTCTGCTATCGGCGTGCAACCCGGCATCATAAAAACCGGTTTAATGATTTTATGTGTGGCCAGGCAATCCAGTATATCCATAGTATTGCCGGTGACAAAGGCGAACATACGGATTCTGTTTTCAACGAGCCGGGTCGCATAGGTTTCCGAGATTGCCCCGCAAACCAGGGCCGTGACTTTTTCACGGTTTAAAAGCGTTGCCAGGGCTATGATATCGTCCGGCTGAAAAGATTCATATTTTTTACTATGAATACTTTGATTTTCAATATCTGCAATTAAAAGGGTTTGTGCTGCGTCAAACACAGGAGAGACCCGGTTTCCCCAAGTGGTAATCGCAATTTTCATGATCTCCTCCTTCTCTTATGAATCTTTTTTGCGAACATTAAAAATGCAAAGGTTGTGCCTTAACACATACAGGGGAAACAACAGCGGCAAATCCCCACCGGGCTTGCATACTTTTGCACCGACAGATCCTGGGGGTATCGTTATTGTTGCAAAAAAGAGACTTATAAATGTTTTCCGGTTGCACGGATAAACTCTTCTATAACTGAATCCCCAGTTTTTTAATGCGCCTGAACAGGGTGCTTTTGTGTATTCCCAGCTCCCGGGCTGCGGCATTCCGGTTATTGTTGTTCCGTTTCAACGCGTCTGTGATCATTTTGATTTGTGCGGCAACCACCGGATTTTTATGTTCACCGGTTTCCGGTCCTGATTTGGCTGCAAGCGACGGTGGCAGATGCGCCATGGTGATGAACTCTTTGGCGCACAGGACAAAGGCATGTTCAATGATGTTTTCAAGTTCTCTGATATTTCCGGGAAAATCATGGGCCATGAATGCGGCAAGTACCTCAGGAGAAAGCCCCTGGATATTTTTATTGCGACGCAGGTTCAACCGGGATATGAACTGATCCACCAGATAGGGAATATCCTCCATTCTGTGGCGCAGGGGGGGCAGGGAGATTTTAATAACATTGATGCGGTAATAAAGATCCTGACGGAATTCATTGTTTTCCACCATGTTTGTCAGGTTTTTATTGGTGGCGGCGATAATTCTGACATTGGATCGCTCTTTGGCTATGCCGCCAAGAGGGGTGTATTCGCCTTCCTGAAGTACCCGGAGCAGCCTGACCTGAAAGGCCGGGCTTGTGTCTGCGATTTCATCAAGAAATATCGTACCATTGTCTGCCAGAGCAAAATGGCCGGGTTTGTCTTTTACGGCATGGGTGAAGGCCCCTTTTTTATATCCAAACAGTTCCGACTCGAGCAATGTGTCCGGCAGGGCCCCGCAGTTAATTGCCACAAAAGGGCAATCTTTTCTGTGGCTGGTGTTGTGAATGGCCTTTGCCATTAACTCTTTGCCGGTACCTGTTTCTCCTTCGATCAGAACGGATGAATCACTTTCAGCAATCTGGGGAAGGATATTGAAAATATTTTTCATGGCACTGGAGTTACTCACCATGTCCTCTACCTGGACCCCTCCGGTCAGTTCCTTTCTTAAGGCTTCTACCACAGAATGGTCCTTGAACGTTTCCACCCCACCCAGAACCTCACCATTTTTATCAATGAGCAGGGCGGTTGATGCAGTTATGGGGATTTTTTTTTGCCGGCTGTTAATAATATATGCGGAACTTGATACAAATGGTTTGCCCTGATTCATTGTTTTTTTCAGGGCGCATCCCTGTTCACACATGTTGGAGCGGAAAACATCCCAGCAATGGCAACCTATGGCATCCTGTCTGCGGATGCCGGTAATCTCTTCGGCAGCCCTGTTAAATGAGGTGATTTTCCAATTGTAGTCAATGGTAAATACCCCGTCTGAAATTGAATCCAGGATAATTTTTGTGGTGTCTTTGTTCAACGGGGTGTTTTTATCGTTTTGGTGCATATCGGGGAATCCTTTTTTATATTTAATCCTAATTTAAATCATATAGAGCGCTTTTTTGCAAACATTTTGTATGGATTTATTCAGCTTGGATCGCATAAATGCCACTATTTGATGGCCCCTTTTTAATCGCTTTAGTCCATACAATTTAAAAATAATTGCAATTATGCTACTGTATTTTGTGTGTGTGACGCTGTGAATGATTTCTAATTTGCAACGAAATTCAGGGGTAGGATTGTGAACGTTATTTCGGTCTCATTCCTGAAAAACCCCGGCAGGTTCGTTCACCTGCCGGGGTAAAGTGCTTCAGAATATTAATCGATGAATCGTTTTTACCGGGTCAGCTGGCGGTATTTGATCCTTGTGGGCTGGGTTTCCTTGATCCCCAGTCGTTTTCTGCGATCCTTTTCATAGTCTGAATAAGATCCTTCAAAGAACAGGGTTTGGCTGTCTCCTTCAAAGGCAAGGATATGGGTGGCGATGCGGTCCAGGAACCACCGGTCATGGCTGATGATCACAGCACATCCTGCAAAGTTTTCAAGGGCTTCTTCCAATGCCCGCATGGTATTGACATCCAGGTCATTGGTGGGTTCGTCCAAAAGCAGCAGATTGGCCTGTTTTTGGAGCATGGTCGCCATGTGCACCCGATTGCGTTCACCCCCTGAAATATCTTTAACTTTTTTCTGCTGGTCAGAGCCGGAGAAGTTAAATTTGCCCACATAAGCACGGGCATTGATTTCCCTGTCCCCCAGCACAAAGGTATCACTTCCCCCTGAGATTACTTCATAAATGGTTTTTTCAGGGTCTAAAGTATCCCGCTCCTGATCCACATAGGCAATCTGCACACTGTCACCGATTTCAATGGTGCCGGAATCGGGTTCTTCCTTACCGGTAATCATTTTAAACAGCGTGCTCTTGCCGGCCCCGTTAGGACCCACCACACCCACGATGGCACCCGGTGGAAGGACAAAGTTCATATTTTCCACCAGAAGTTTATCCCCAAAGGACTTGGAAACATTTTGCGCCACAATGACCTTTGAGCCAAGCCGTGGTCCCGGTGGAATAAAGATTTCCATGTTCTGTTCCTGCTGTTTGCTGTCCTTTTTGAGCAGCTCTTCGTAGGCCGTAATTCTGGCCTTGGATTTGGAGCGCCGGCCCTTGGGGGACATCTTGATCCACTCAAGCTCTCTGGCCAGCGTCTGGCGGCGCTTGCTCTCACTTTTCTCTTCTTTTGCCAGGCGTTGCTGTTTTTGTTCCAACCAGGAAGAGTAGTTGCCTTTCCAGGGGATGCCTTCGCCCCTGTCGAGTTCCAGAATCCAGCCTGCCACATTGTCCAGGAAATAGCGGTCATGGGTGACGGCAATGACCGTACCTTCATACCGGCTTAAATGTTGTTCCAGCCAGGCCACGGAGTCGGCGTCAAGATGGTTGGTAGGCTCATCCAAAAGCAGAATGTCGGGTTTCTGCAACAACAGACGGCACAGGGCCACCCGGCGTTTCTCGCCACCTGAGATCACACTGACAGAGGTCTCTTCAGGCGGGCAGCGAAGGGCGTCCATGGCCATTTTAAGCCGGGCATCCAGATCCCAGGCATCCATGTGGTCAAGCTTTTCCTGCAGTTTTCCCTGTTTTTCCAGCAGTGCGTCCATCTCATCATCGGACATGGGTTCTGCAAAAGCTTCAGAAATTTTTTCATATTCGTTTAAGAGGTCTACGGTTTCCTGTACCCCTTCTTCCACCACTTCCCGCACGGTTTTATTCGAGTCCACCAGGGGTTCCTGTTCAAGAAAGCCCACGGTAAAGCCCTTGGATAAAATGGTTTCACCCACAAATTCGGTGTCTACGCCCGCCATAATTTTTAAAAGTGTTGATTTTCCTGAACCGTTAAGGCCTAACACACCGATCTTTGCCCCGTAAAAATAGGACAGTGAAATATCCTTGAGCACCTGGCGTGTGCCATGGAATTTGCTCACATTGATCATTGAGTAAATAATTTTTTTAGTATCTTCGGACATATGGCCTCCTGTATCTTATTTTTTGTCACACTGTGAGCACAGGCGATTTGAGTATCATGTCAATGGCTTCAGCCGCTGTTTTGGCAAAAACAGGGAAATCCTGTTTTAGATGGGTCATCTGGCGCAGATTTTCAGCAGTTCTCAGGATCAGTCTGGCAAAATCCCCTTCAGCAAAATCCGACTTGCGCATCAGTTCATCCCAGGGTGTATCATGGGCCCAGGCATAAACCAGGGCCGCCGGCTGGATAAACAGGTTGGGCGCGGGAAATCCTGACTGCAGCATTTTTATGGCAAAGGGCTTCAGTCCCCGGCGCAGCACCATAAACGCATCCTTAAGCCGTTTGGAAAGCGTGGTATTGAACAACATCTCATCCTTAAACTCTTTTTCATTGACAAACGCGGCCATCATGGCTGCTAAAAGCGCAGGGTCGCGCTCGGGTAAAAGCTTGTCCCGAAGACTCTGGGCCACAAGCAAGGGCGAATCAATGCGCAGTTTTGAGGCCCATATGCCATCTTCGGTGAGGGTGGCGGGTTTTGTCTCTTCAGGCGTGACAAAGCCTTCCTGGATCAAAAAATCCATGTGCTCCGTAAAATCCAGCCATAAATATTCCATGTCGTTGCCGAACTTTTTTCTAGCCTTTTTGCCGCTTTTTCCGGCTTTTGCACCAATGCTAATGAGATAGGAGGCAAAGGATTTCTCTAACAGGGTACGCACCTGTTCCGGGGTATTGGATAACAGAAGATTGAGCACCATGGAAAAATCAATTTTGATCTGGGAGTCCACATTTAAAGGCGGGGCATTAACCAGTTTGGCCACAAGGGACACGTCCATGTATTTGCCCGGCAGTAGTGTGGCAAATCCGATGTTGTCCATGCCGCGTCTTCCGGCCCGGCCTGCCATCTGCTGGAATTCACTGGCGGTTAATGACAGAAAGTCCCGGCCATTGAAGCGGTCGGAATTAAGGATAACAACAGACCGGGCCGGGAAATTTACACCGGCTGCCACCGTGGAGGTGGCAAACATGGCATCTAAAAGCCCTTCGGCCATCAGGGTCTCCACCACTACTTTCCAGGCAGGCAAGTGCCCTGAATGGTGGGCGGCCGTGGCGGTTTCCTCCAGGTAGGGCCGCTGGGGATGGGCGGATAAATGAGGATTGTCTGCCGTGAGCTCTACAAGCCGCTCCATCAGTGCCTGTTTTTTTTCAGGCGCATGCTTCAGTAGACTGCCATCGCATAATTTTATTGCCCGGTCACACTCTACCCGGGATTTTAAAAAAAAGATGGCCGGCAGCAAATCAAAATGGGAAAGTACCTTGAGGATATCTGAAAATTTGGGCAGTTTGCCTGGCGGGGCCAGCATCAGGCGTTTAGCTGACTGGTTGAATTTATAGACCTTTTTATAAAGACGGGTCCGTTTGCCGTTTGTTCCCGTTTTTTCAAGCAATGGATAAAGGGTACCCGACGGATGGAAAAATAAAGGAAAGAGCGGGACCGGTCGTTGGGAGTTTTCCACCACTTTACATGCCTTGTCCCGGATGGTGGACAGCCAGCCTGCAATCTGGTCCGGGTTGCCGATGGTTGCGGAAAGTAAAAGCAGCGGAATGCGCACGGGCAGGTAGATCATGATCTCCTCCCAGACCACGCCGCGCTCGGCATCGCCAAGAAAGTGGGCTTCATCCAGGATAATCAGATCGCATTTCAGATTCTGACCCGTGTACATGGCATCATAGAGCTGGTTTCTTAAAATTTCCGTGGTGCCGATGATGATGTCTGCGTTTGTGTTCTCCTTGATGTCACCGGTGAGAATGCCGACATTTTCCTTGCCGAAGATTTTTGAAAAACCGGCATGGATGGAGTTGGTCAACGCCTTTAAAGGCGTGGCATACCAAACCTTACCCTTATTTTCCAATATCCGTTTGGCGGCCTGCTCTGCAATCCAGGTTTTTCCGGCACCTGTGGGGGCTGTGACAAGACAGTCCGATATGTTGATGGCCTCAATGGCTTCAATCTGAAACGGGTCCGGTACGAACGGCTGTTTTTCGGGGACACCTATCTGACTAAATATTTTTTTTAATGATTTGTCTGCCCCGGCAGTGAGCTCGGGGTAACGAATGGGACGTGATGGTCCGGATTCGGAGTTTTTCTTTCCGGAACGATAATATCTTTTTTTCATGAATTATTTAAACCACAAATTAGCTTAATACGCAATACGGTTCCCTTGTTCAGCAATTCTAAATTTTAGTCGGTACGTCATCTTGCTCTTGCTCTTAATCTTGCTCGAAGTCTTATTTAGAGCACGAGCACGATTAAGAGCAAGAGCACGAACAAGAAGATAAATCTTTCTTTGATAATGACCTTTGCCGTACTGG
>DATFIL010000147.1:0-2831 GCA_035270145.1 Desulfobacter sp.
CGGACTTCTCAAGGACCGTGATAAGCTTAGATCCCGGATAAGCGGCCTGAACACAGCCATCAAGAAAAAGTCGGCAGACAAGGCCAAGGGAAAATACAGCGAAGACGAAATCCATGAGATGAAGCAGGAGAAATCCGGGCTGCAGGAACTGGTCAAAAGCATTAACAGAAAAAATATATTCAACTTCTTCACAGATGAGGGCTTTTTGCCCAACTACGCCTTCCCCGAGCAGGGCGTGACGCTTCATTCAATTATCTTCCGGCATAAAAAAGCGGTGGCTGAAGGGGAAAGACGATACGACACTTTTACCTTTGAATATGAGCGTGGTGCCGGCGCGGCACTGTCGGAAATGGCACCTAATAATACCTTTTACGCCGGCGGCCGCAAGGTTACCGTGGACCAGATAAATCTTCAGCTTTCCCAGCCCGAGCTGTGGCGGTTCTGTGCGGAGTGCTCATACGGAGAGCTTGCCGGAACAGGGACGCCCACCTCATCTTGCCCCCGGTGCGGCAATGAAATGTGGGCGGATTCAGGGCGCCGGCTCCAGATGATCCGCCTGCGCCAAGTGTTTGCCACGACACCGGATGACCGCAGCAGGATCGTGGATGACCGGGATGAGCGGATGCCGCAATTCTATGTCAAACATCTGCTCATGGATTATGAGCCTGCTGCCGCAGAAAAGGCCTGGCAGCTGACTGCTGAAGACGCCCTGTTTGGATATACCTGGTTGTCCAGGGCGGTATTCCGGGAAGTCAATTTCGGCCCGGCAATGGGAGAAGGTGAGGCCCTGAAAGTGGCCGGCGAGAAAGTCGTCAGCCAGGGATTCACCCTTTGCAGGCACTGTGGAAAAATACCCGATGCCCAAGGCCGGTTGAACCATGCATGGACCTGTCCGGCCAGAAACAAAGACATGACTGATCCCCTTCTGGCGTGCGCTTACCTGTACCGGGAATTTGCATCGGAAGCGATTAAAATCCTGCTGCCCATGAGTGGCATGGAAGATACCGATGTCAGGCTCCAGTCGTTCATCGCCGCCTTTCATCTGGGGATGAAACGACAGTTCGGCGGGGATATTGACCACTTGCGAAGCATGCACCACAGTGAGCCCCATATTGAGGCCATGGGTGAGTCCGGCTTGAGGGCCCAGTACCTGGTCATCTACGATACTGTTCCTGGAGGTACCGGTTATCTCAAGGAGTTGATCCAGCCGGATAAAATGCGCATTGTTCTCAACACCGCGCTGGACGTTCTGGAAAACTGTACCTGTGCGGCAGATGACAAAAAAGACGGCTGTTATGCTTGCCTTTACAGATACAGGAACAGCCGGTCCATGTCAGCCATCTCCCGCCGTACAGCCGTATCCATGCTCCAGGAGATCCTTAAGGATGCGGATTCCCTGGCGCCCGTAAAAACAATTTCCAGAAAGAATATGAACGCCTTGTTTGATTCCCAGCTCGAAGAGTTGTTTGTGGAAGCCATCCGCAGGCAAAACACTGTGGGCCGGCACGTAGGCCTGGTAAAGAAACTGATCAACGGTAACCCGGGGATGCTGCTCACCATTGGGGATGGAGAAGATAAAATTCGGTGGGAGGTTGTCCCCCAGGTAGAATTAGGACCGGGTGCCGGCGTCAGTGTTAAATCGAAAGTGGATTTCATCTTTTATCCGGTACGCCAACACCAGGAGATAAAACCGGTGGTTGTTTTTACCGATGGATATACCTTTCACCGGGACCGGGTGGGAAAAGACATGGCCCAGCGCATGGCCATTGTGCTAAGCGGCCAATATCATGTCTGGTCCTTGAGTTATAAAGATGTCAAAAATGAATTCAAGACCATCAAACCGACATGGTACATGGAATGGTTCAAAGAACGCGGCATGATGGCGGGCAGATTAAACCCGTTTTGGAAAGGGTTTAAACTTGACGGCAATGACCAGTTGCAAGGGCATTCCACCTTCTCCATGCTCTTTGACTACCTGGCAGCTCCCTCAAAAACAAAATGGCAGGATATGGCATTGATTTACAGCTTGTCACTCCACCACGGACCTGTGGAAGGGGAAATTCCCGCCTCTTGGAAGCACGAACTAAGCAGCCTGCCGGCGGGTGTGGACGAAGTTATAACAGGCTGGACAGCAGCCTGCTGCGCCGGCGGGCCTGATTGGGATGATCTTCCCGGGGTGAAATCCTATGCCCGTTCCCTGATGACCTGTGTAAAAAAGAATTATGATCAGGTGGGCATTATCAGCATTCTGGAGGATGGCGAAACCGAGTTGGGAAGCCAGGAATTCGAACCCCAATGGAATGGTTTTCTGCGGGCATTTAATCTGTTCCAATTTTTACCCGGTGTTATATTTCTGACCCGTGAAGGGTTGAAAGATCATGAATATGATGAGTTATCCCTGGAGGCATCAACCGTGATAGGGACATCTCTGACTTCTGACGCCATTGATCTTGCCTCTACAGACAAGCCGGAAAGCGGCCAGACGGACTCCTCAGGTAATAAAGCGTGGCAAGAAGTCCGGGAACTCATGGTTGAAGCGGATCTGCTGCCATTCATTGATGCCCTTGAGAAAGCCGGAACAGATCTTCCCCTGGTCGGAGAAGAATTTGAAAGCAACGGCGTTGTTATTGGCGACCTGGAACTGGTATGGCCGACGCAACGTATCGGGATATTCATGTCCATTGATGATGAATTCAAATCCGATCTGGAAAACCAAGGGTGGAAATTGTTTTCCGACGAGGCTGCCATGCTGCACCCCGAAGATATTATAAACGAACTGATCGCAGATAAATAAAATTGGAGGGTCGGTATGCCTTTAGATAATCTTATAG
>DATFIL010000148.1:0-2397 GCA_035270145.1 Desulfobacter sp.
TGCCCGCCAAGTGCCTTGCCGTCCTTGTTGGCCCGGGCGACCATGGCCATGGCGTTCCACCGGACATACCCGGCCAGTTCCCTGGCTGTCTCAGAATCATCCGGCATTTTTTCCTCATCATCAGGCGGGATAGTGTTGCAATAGGGAGTGATAAGTCCCGGAGAGGTGACCACCCCTTTGGCCCGAGCCTTTTCGGTCAGCTGCTGAAGCAGATAGTCAGCCTTTGCTCCGCCTTCATGTCGGATAACACCCTCGAGGGAATCCAGCCAATCGCGGGTTTCCCGGGGATCAGGATCTTTGTAATATGAATTCATACACACACTCTCTCTTTAGTGATGGTTAGACAAAGCTCTTAGCATGATATTTTATCCCCGAGTATATGGGAAAGACTGTACGCTGGACAATACATGAAATGCTGTAATTTTTCCCGACAGGACATGTAAGGCCCAGAGAAATTTTTAAAACTCTCCTCAATGCAGGCAATGTCCACTAATACCCACTTCCCACTGTTGAATGGCTTCCATAATCATTTCATTTCCGGTAAAAAATCCTGTCTTTCCGACGTTCTGACCGGCCATACATGAAAGTCCGCTCCATCCTTGAACCCCACACCGATATTACCGTCCTCGGTATACAGCGTCCATGCATAGCTGGGTTCATAAACACTGGTCGTGGATGACCAGTAAAAAGATTGAACGGAAAAGAACCATTTGCGGGCGGCAACGGCCGGTGAATGAACCGTCATGTCGGTGAGACTTTCCAGTTCCCGAACGTTGGGGAGTCGCCAATCGTTGAACCCGAAGTGTTTTTCAGCATTTATCCGTTGAATCGTCGACAGGGCATCCCCCCATTTGACAGGTTTTTGAATAATATCGGCGTTCCGCATCCATGTCAGTCCGGTAGCCATATCAGATACGGTATGATCCGACACCTTGAACCGTATTTCAGCAGCCCCCGGAATTTCTTTTGCCGAAACAGTCTGCCGGCCGGCAGCAGGATCGTTCACAGGCCAGGCCATGTATGAACTTTGAATCATCCCTTTTACAATACGGCCGCCGCCCATATGAATATACCAGGCCTGATTAGGGTACCTGGCACAGCGTGTCGCAGTCCAGTAATAACCGTTAAAAAGGTTTTGAAATTGATCCGGACTAACAACTGCCGGATTGACACGGGAATGACTGATCAGACTGAATAACTCGTCCCGGCGGGGCAGACGCCAGTGGTCCAGCCCAAATTGCCGGCGTTTATTCATGTCATTGATAAAGTCAAACGCCTCCTGCCATGAAAGCGGAAATTCGTTCAAAGCTGCATTTTGAGGCCAGATAAGGCCGGTCACCCGGTCTTCAATGATATCCTGTTTCTGGATAAATCGCGGACACGGCCATTGCGTACCTGTCCGCGTATCGCCATCCTGTCCGGTTTTTGTGCAAGGGATAATGCGGCCTGAAGGGTTGTAGCAATTAATCTGGTCGGTCTGAATCAAATTCATCTGTTATCCTTTAATGCTGATAAAAATATGTCAATTCCACATATTGCAAAATGGGAAAAATATTTAAGACTCATTCCCGGTTTTTTTTCAATGGGAAAATTAGGTATATATGCAAATACATAGTTATGACGTCCCCAATGAGTAGAAACCCGAATTTACCGTTAAAATCATCTCCTGTAATCTTGGCACATCAAATTCGGCAGGAACCAGGAGCACAAAGGCTCAGCCTGCACCAAACAAGACTTAAATTAAAATCTAAGAATTAAGGAGGAAACATGGCTGAAAGAAAACAGGTATACAAATGCGAACTTTGCGGAAATGTTGTTGAGGTTCTTCATGGCGCCGATGGGGATCTGGTCTGCTGCGGTACGGAAATGGTTCTTTTTGAAGAAAAAACTGCGGATGAGGGAAAAGAGAAACATGTCCCCGTGATTGAAACAACAGACGAAGGCGTCAAGATAAAAGTCGGGTCAAATCCCCACCCCATGGAGGAAAAACACTATATTGAATGGATTGAAGTTATTGACGGGGAGACATCCTGCCGTCACTATCTGAAACCCGGTCAGGCCCCGGAAGCCATCTTTAAAGGCTGTTCTGAAAATGTTACCGCCCGGGAATACTGCAATGTTCACGGCGTCTGGAAATCTTAAATCTTAAGAGCAAAATTCTGACTGAAATCTGATACTCGAATGATACAATGTTTAACCGGGTTTAGGAACTATGCCTGACCCCGGTTTTATATATTTTTAAACAACCGCTACAGCCTTCTGAATGGCTGCCACCATCTCGGTAGCGGTGCACCCTTTACTGATAAAATTTACGGCCCCGGCAGAAATAATGTCCCGGGCATACGCTTCTTTCTCATACATGGACAGGGCCAGAATTTTTATTTCAGGATGCGCCTT
>DATFIL010000149.1:0-3565 GCA_035270145.1 Desulfobacter sp.
CCGGGTGCGGGCAATCATCCGCTCTTTTTTGCCGGGGTGTCCGGCCTTTTGCGAGGGCGCCACCCGGAAAATCCTTACCGCTGCCGAAACAAGCTCTTGAAAACAGGGCAGCGGTACGTCCTTTTTACAAAGCACAAGGACAGTCTGAATATCAAGGGTTTGGATCAGGCCCGTGAGCAGCTCGGCTGCGGCAATACCCCGGATCAGGCCAGGGGTGTCCACCAAAAGGGGATTTTTGCCCGCATCCCCGGCAATCCATGCAGCAGCCTGGACAAGGGGAAGACGAAACCGCCCGGCATCCAGGCTGCAAACCGGGACCAGCGCCTCTCTGTGCCATCGCTTGTTTTCCCACCGGCCCAAATTAACGGCACCCGGCACCCCAAACCCCGGTGACCCGGGATCTGCCCCAAGGCACAGGCAGGGCATGCCCTGCCCGGATAAAATCCTGCCCAGCTCCCGGGCCAGAAAAGACTTGCCGGCTCCCATATCCCCGAAGAGCAGCACCCGGCAAGAGCTGCTTCCAATTTTTTCAGCAATACGTTCGGGATCATCCGCTGAAAGAAATGCGGATTCAAATTTCCCCACGCCTAAGCCCATTGACAGCGACTACACATTCAACCACCCACCCTTCTGGCGTTGATTGAGTTTTTTCAACTCCATGGCAGCCTGGTCATGGCTGATACGTTCATGGATCAAATCATCATAGATCCGGTTCGCTTTTTTCCGCCGTTTAACAGCATCACCTGCATCCAGAATAGATTCGATTATTGCTGCTATTTTGCTTATAACCCGGGTCTTTGTGACATTGCTTTGTAAGGTTTCTTTGACGGCTGCCAATGTGTTCTCCAGGTTTGTCTTGATCAATGAGAGACCGGCCTGATATTGCTCTGTCTGAGCAATGATTGTACCCTGGGTTTTTGAAAGAATATCCAGAAGATAGGTTTCACACAAAATACCGTAATCCTTAAACGTCGTCAGTTCATAAAGCCCCTTATCAAATCGTTCCGGATCATTTTCATCCAACAGCTTTTGACCTGATTCCCAACACGCTTCCCACGCCTGCCACCGATAGACAAAATCCAGCCCCGGCCCTTTGATGTTCTGAAGGCCCATGATCTTATTATGCAGCCCCGGCGGGGTATGCAAACAAATGGTTTGGATGATTTGATTACCGGTAACATGGAAGTTGTCAATGACAATAAATTTTTTTTTGAACCATTGGGTGAGCAAGGATTTAAACTGAGAATCAAGTTGTGTTTTTAATCTGTCATCAATGGGGTGCAGAAACGCAGTTTTAATCGTTTGAGAAAATGTTTCAAATGCGCGTTGTTCCTCATTCCATTCCCTCACAAACACTAAGATTGTATCTATGTCCGATTCCGTTGTCTGGGAGGCGATAAAAGCAGCCAGGTCTTCCGGTCTGTCTGACAGCTGCCTGATTTTTTCTTCTGACGGGGTAAGCTGAAGTCCTTCCATCATGGCCATTATCCGCTTCACAACAGCATCTTGTGAGGTTAAAATCCGAAGCCGCTGTGCCATATCCTTAAATTGATTCAAAGCAACGTCCGCAGACATGGGATTGTCATCAAAAAGGGATTTGTTTTTTAAAAATTGATCCCATTCGGTATAAATAAATCCCAACAGGCCGAAAAGATTGGAGCCTATCAAAAAATGACGATCCGCATTGAAATCATTGACGAGAATTGAGGCAAATGTCCGGGATCTAGGTATCCGATCCGCACGGTTATTAACAACGGTACTCAGCATGATCCCCGGCTGTGCTTCATGGTTGTGCTCAGCAAATCCCATGCGTCGCCAGTTCCCCAGTGCGGCAAACCGTTCATTGGCAGACATGCCGTTGATAAATTCAAGTTGCCTCGATGCAATGGGAGCTGTGGGGTAGACCTTTAAAGCGCCGATGTCGGGCACCACGCGGTCGGCCATTTCCCGAACGGCAAAGTCGGGATCAATTTCAAGTAGCTGGCACAATTTTAGTACCAAGGCCACATTGGCAGGATGCTCTTCATAGGGAAATCGATCCAGTACATCCGGCGTGAGCAGGCCGGACTCTAACCAGCCGCTATAGTGAATATCCGTCGATTTTTTCATAGATGCATGGGTCAGGATCGGGGTCATCTCCTCTTCTGAGGTAACCAGGATTCCTTTTTTGGGAATAAAATGGGTCATAACCTGAGGGATATCGATACCGGCCGGTCCCTGGATATCTTCGTGATCCGGATAAGTATTTGTGATGGTAGAATAATCATCCTTTGTCCATTGTCGTTGAAGAATGGATACAAAAGCCGGGGTCAGTGCCATGCACTCCCATAAAAATATTTTGGACTTCAGTTTTCGTGTTATGCCTATGAGGTGATGGTGCTCCCAGATGGTGGCCTTGTCATATGGCCGGAACAAAAACATCTCACGGGTTCCTCCATTGGGGTAAGTATGAAGGAACATGGCCTCGCAGCCTGTGGTTTTGTTAACGAATCCATGACCCAACGCTTCGAAAAGAGCGGCTTTGAGGCGCTCTACACCTGATTTTCCGCGTGTCCCCCACCCCCCAATCACCAGATTGATTGATTTGCGATCTTTTGCCACCTGATACGCTGCATAGACATGTTTTGACAAGAAATAGGTGAGAAGCAGGATGGAAAAGAGTCCCAATTCATAGAGAGAATTTTCATAGGCTGAAAAAAAATAGTACGTTAACCGTTCCCACAGTTCCGTGGAAAAGGGAAGATAAGCCGCAATGCCAATGGAAAAAAAGCGAGCAACTGCGGGGTCTGTGTCTTTATGTTGATTGGATTCCATTTCAGGTTTATCAAAATTGATCTGTGCACTCGTATGGTTCGTCGATAGTTTGTTCAATTTGACCTGATAAGAAGTAAACGCCATGCGAAATCCCAAGCGTCGAAGGCTATGGATGTACTGATCCGGCGGCTCTCCGCCGTCCTCTTTGAAATTACGCAGCCCGGCATAATGGGGAAATCTGAGCGTCAGCACAATTCGTGCGTACACTTTTTGAATCATCCATTTTGGCGGAAAAATGTCCGTAATGCCTTCCGATGTGAAAATACGGTACGGTTTATCAGAAAAAATGATACCTGTGCAGTGGAGAAGTTCTTCCACAAGAGGAAGATAGGGTCGCCATCCAGACTCTGTGCTGCAATACAGGGGTTCTCCCGGTACTTTGGTCTGGGTCAGTTCGCTGCCGATGGTGGATGGTGCGCTGATTCTTGCCCTGTACTTTCTGCCGATGGTATGGCTGAACCCTTGCCGCTTGTCAGGGGATGAGGTGAACAGTTCATAGATAAATCGCCAGAGACGAAAACCAAAACGATCCCCCCGGTACAAAATGTTGCTGAACATCCCATATTTCAACCCCAGGCCAAAATCATCCTGGGCCATAACAGACAATACGCGGCCAATGACCTCATCATCCAATCCCTTAAAGCATGATTTGGGAATTCGCCCTTTTTTTCCGGGGGCAATTTTTTCAATTCGTGGTGCAAGATATGTCATCAGCGATACGGCCTGTTCATCAAGAGAAAGCGTCAGTTTC
>DATFIL010000150.1:0-3979 GCA_035270145.1 Desulfobacter sp.
ATTGGACGTGTCTGCAAGCAGTCTGCTATCGATTTTTTTGATAAACCATTGTCGGATGAAGGAAAAATATCAACATTGGTTTGTATTCGAGCTTTTTTTTCACTCCATTCAGTAATTGGAACAACTTGGATAACAGGAACCCCTTTTTGTGTGAAAAAAGTACAAGTGTCGCTGTAGTGATAGGGAGCAATTCATTAAAAGTCAATTGGTTAGCGTGGCCCGACCCCATATTATGTGCCCATTGGTTAACAAAATCAACTGCCGGCAAAATGAAACCCGCCTGAAGCTGAAGGCAAGGGTTTTAACCTTTTACAGCAATAATAAAGAGGAACAAAAAGCGGGTTTTTAGACACCCCGGCTTTGATAACTTGCTTAACCTGATAGGTGTTGGCTTTTCCTTTGCAGTTTTGAATATTCACCCTGCCATGGTGTTTTATAAAAAGTGCTTCAACCCCAGTTCTGACAATTTTTTAAATCCATGTTCATCAATAATGGCCTGTGCCAGGGCATCAAATTGTTGTTCAATTTTTGGCGTCAAAAGTTCATCAATGGGGATATCTTTGTCGGCCAGGGCTTTGATCAGGCTTTTTTTAATTTGCTTGATCACAAGTTTATTTCGCTTATCTTTTATTCCCTGAAACATTGCTTCATCCTTTTTTTTCTTTCCTATTCCTAAAAACCTATCTTTTAACATGTATTTTATAAGAAAATAAAGACAAGATACAAGAAGCCGGCAATTCTATTGTTTGCTTTTTAATTTGAGATGGCTTCATGGTTGATTATAAAAAGTGGCGATGATATGCTTTTTTTGTATGGTTGAAAAAGTTTATAGATCAAATTATTTATCCCTGATAATCCTGCCTATACTTATTCATATCAATATAAATTACAAGTGTTTACAGATATATGATTAGGTGTTGGTATGAGGAGCTTTTATGAAAAAATGGCTGATTGGAGCGCTGATCTGTCCCCAATGTCGGGACAGTGACATTGTACTTGAACCTGATATCCACACGCAGACAGATGATGAGATTATTGAGGGACGCCTGGTCTGTCATCAATGCGGACAGGCGTATGAGATCCACGAGGGGATCGCCGTGGTCGTGCCTGAACAGACCCTGCCCATGATTCAGGATGCAACGGGATATAACTCTTTTTCCATGCTTTCATCCTATTTGTGGAGTCATTATTCAGAGTTTTTCAACGGTCCGGATGCCACGGACGCCTATCAGAGATGGGCCCGGACGTTTGATGCCCAACGATCCGGCTGGGCCCTGGATATCGGGTGTGCCGTGGGGCGTCTGACCTTTGAGATGACCAAAACCCATGACCGGGCTGTGGGCCTTGATACCTCCATCTCCTTTGTCCGGGCTGCCCGGGAACTTGCCGCTCGGAAACAGCTGGCGTTTGATCTGATCATGGAGGGGCAAATCACGGAAAAACGGTCCTGTGACCTGGATCCCGCCTTTGGTTTTGACCAGGCTGAATTTATTGTTGCCGATGCCATGGCATTGCCTTTCCCGTCCCGGCGGTTTGCTACGGTCAGTTCCGTAAACATTCTTGAAAAGGTGCCGGACCCATTGTTGCATCTATCCGAAGCCAACCGGGTCATGCATGAAAAAAAGGCCAGATTCCTTTTTTCCGATCCGTTTTCCTGGGATGAAACCGTCAACAGCCCGGCGCTTTGGCTTGGGGGCACCAACGAAGGGGCTTTCAACGGGTTTGGTATGGATAATATCTGCAAGCTGTTCCAGGACCCGGAATCCGTATTCTCTCCGGGCTTTACGATCCAGGATAAGGGGCAGGTGTTGTGGAAAATCAGGAAAACCCGAAATCTGTGGGAGCATATTACCTCCCAGTTTGTTGTCGCTGAAAGAAAAATAATGTAAAACTTGATGATCGAGTAAAAGGAGGTCTTTGTTTTGGCAGAACAGAAACCAGGAATTTGCGGCTTGTGTTTCCATAGCCCCGGATGCGGTGTTATTGTCCATTTTGACGATGACGGTAAAATCGACCGGCTTACCCCGGACCCTGAGGCGCCCATGGGCGACGTGCTCTGCCCCATGGCGGCCAGTGCAAAACAGATTATCTATTCCGATGCACGTATCAAGCAGCCCCTGAAGCGAAAAGGACCCAAGGGAAAACTGGATTTCGAACCCATCTCCTGGGAGGAAGCGTTTGACATTATCGCTGAAAAAATGGCGGCCATTAAAGCGGAGCACGGGCCCGAGGCATTCGGATTCTACGCCGGTACAGGCTCCTACGAACGGGCCTTTAAAGATGCATTCCAGCTTGGCGGTTCCCATATTTATCTTGCCTCAAGCATCCTGTTTCCCTATGGATCACCCAATACCTTCGGGGTGGGGGCCCCCTGTTACACGTCGCTGGGTGTACTGGCGCCCCAGTTGACATATGGGTGTCTGCATACGGACATGTTTTCCGATGTGGATAATTCAGATCTTATTTTTGTCTGGGGCACGGATCCGTCCACATCCACACCCCCGGCCTTGTTCGGACGGCTGGTCCGGGCGGCCCATGAAGGGGCACGGATCATTGTGATTGACCCCAGGCAAACCGCGTCTGCCAAGCTGCCGGACAGTCTGTGGGTGCCTATCCGGCCTGGTACGGACGGGGCGCTTGCCCTGGGCCTGTGCCATATTTTGATCCGGGAAAATTTAATTGATCAGGCCTTTGTAGAAGAATGGACGGTGGGGTATGAAGAATTTGCCGAATATGTTAAAGATTTTACCCCTGAAGCCGTTGCCGGCATCACGGATGTGCCCCAGGACCTGATTATGGAACTGGCCGAAGAGATTGCCGATGCCGAAGGGGCCAGCTATGTGATGTATACAGGTCTGGAATATACCAAATCCGGTGTCCAGAACATCCGGGCCGTCATGGTACTCTGGGCCCTGGCCGGGCAGCTGGATGTTGAAGGGGGCCGCTGTTTTGTCCCCCATGAGAACCAGATTCATCTGAGCAAAGAACACCAGATTGCCACGCCTGGGTTTGATCGATCCATTGGTGCCGGCCATTTTCCGGTGTACGCCCATTTCTGCGGGGGCGAGCCCCATGCCAACCGTCTGCCGAAATCCATTTTAGAGGGTGACCCTTACAAAATTCACGGTTTGTTTATCCTGGGCGCCTCCATTCTCACCGCCTGGCCCAACCCCATTTTATGGCAAAAGGCGTTTGATGCCCTGGATTTTATGGTTTGCATTGACCTGCAACTTACCCGGGATGCGGCCTGGGCCGATATTGTGCTGCCGGCCACCACCGCCTTTGAGCAGTCATCCTATTGCTTTTACGGCAATGCGGTCCGGTTGCGGGAAAAAATGATTGAGCCGGTGGGGCAGAGCAAACCCAGTTTTACTATTTTAACGGAACTGGCCCAAAAACTTGGGTATGCCGAAAAGTTCCCTGCCGATGAGACAGCGCTGCTGGACCTGGTCTTAAAAGATACCGGCCTTACCCGGGCGGATATGGAACAGGATGCACGGCTGACGGTGCGCAAACCCGCCGAACCCATGACCTACCGGAAATGGGAAACAGGGCGTTTGCGAACGGACGGAAAGCCGGGCTTTGAAACCCCGTCCGGCAAATTTGAGATTAAATCCACCCTGCTTGAACAGATGGGGTATGACGGCTTGCCCAAATATGAAGAGTCTTTTGAAACCCCTGTCAGCCGTCCTTTGATGGTGAACCGGTTTCCCTTGGTTCTTGGTACGGGGCCGTTTAAACCGGACATGAAATCCTGCCTGCGGGCCATTCCTGATTTTATTGAAAAATATCCGGACCCCATGGTCCAGATGAATCCGGCGGATGCCGCAAAGCGAAAGATTGAAACCGGCGATACGGTGGTGGTGAAAACGGCCCGGGGGTTTGTGGAAATGCGGGCCGATGTAACGGAAAAGATTATGGAGGGGTTTGTGTATGCACCGGTGGGCGGTGGCGGACCTTTAGGCACGGAATCCTGGCG
>DATFIL010000151.1:0-2041 GCA_035270145.1 Desulfobacter sp.
CAATGCGAAGGATTGAGGTGGGGAAAATGCCTTTTTGTTTTAAATTATCCTGGGCTGCATCGGAATTTTCAGCATCGATAATGCCTGCTTTTTTTCTGCCGGAAGCAGTCAGCCCGTTATATTCGAAAACAGCCATATAAAATGCTATCCTTTATCTCGACTATCAAGTTTATATTCCGGCCAAGCCTTGACAGACTATTGATCATGCATGGCGCCCACCCATCCGTCGATCCGACCTTCGTCTCTCCGGTATCCAGGCCAGGCGTTGATCATACATGGAGCCTACCCCATATTCATCCCTGCGCATGAATTTATCTACAGCAGGCCCCGTGAGTTGCATTTCCGGGTTCTCTTTCTGAACCTCCTGGGCAATGCGCATTTCCTTGGTGCAGCCGGTGGAATAAGTGGCATCCTTTCCAAGCCATTCCGGCGGTACCTTCTGTCCCAGGATTGCAAAACTTTTGGAAATATCATCGGAGGTCTGGAAACGCCAGATATCAATGTATCCGCTTCGTTGAACAATTTCCCACATATACATCAGATCGTCGGCATCCATTCCCGGCTCATAATATGAAGAAGGATTAATGATAAACAGATTGTCGGACTGGTTTGTTAAATATTCAACAAAACGGTTCATTATTTTTTTGGCCACATCAATTTTGCCGGGGATGGAACCGATAATACCCGAATAGAACATCACAGTCATGTTTTTATTTTTGGCCTGTTTCATTTCAGAAATAATTTTATCGGCTTTTTTTTCAAGATCCGTGTGGCTGAAATTAATAAAATCAGGATGTCTGGGTTTAAAGACTATGTCCAGTCTATTTTCTTCTGCGCAGATATTGATCACATCCCTGGTAAACCTGAAATGGGTTTGAATCATCCGGCTTCTTTGTTTCGGCCCCTTTGTCACCACGCAGTCCACCTCTTTGAAGACCCGTGAAAAGGTGGTGGAGACCAACAGAAGATTCAGTGCTTCCTGGGTACCGTCGGATATCACATACAGATGTTCATCCCGCTTCAGGCGCTGTAGCAGTTTGTTTTTACTGATGGCTTTGTCGTGGATGAAGTGGGCCTGTTCCAGGGCTTTGACAAGGACCGGGTCTGTCCGGGTATCGTTCAGGCAGACTTTTTTAAAAAATGGTTTTTCCTTGACCGCAAGGATTACAACGTGGCCAATGTTTGCAAGGAACTGAGCAATGGCAATGTCCGCCACCACATCCCCGGACTCGCCGGTAAGCCACAGAATTTTTGATTTTTGCGCATTCACCAGCTGAAGAAGCCGTTCCATGCCGTTGCCTGTAATTTTGGGGTTTAAGAGGGTTTTTATGTCCGAAGTCGAGGGTGTTTTGAATTTGTCATTCTGCCATAGAGCGGAGGCTGTCAAAAGAGAGAGTCGTCGTGTGAATTCTATCTCATTGATTTTTGCCTTAATCTGTTCGAGGGTTAATCCCTGCATGGTGTCAATGGCACCGTCAACTTCGTTTAAGGCTTTTTTAAAGGATTCCGAGGCCATGAATCTGTATGCTGTGTCATTTTCCCTTTGTTTTTGGCTTTTATATGGGTCTTCTATATGGGTGCGGGTTAAGAAAATTTTATACAGGCGTTTTTCAAGCCGGGAGGGTATGAGCAGCCGGCTTTGAATTTCGTTATCATATTTTATTCGTATCAGTCTGGTTAAGAACGCTCGGTCATATTCTGAATCAATGAACTTCTTAATAATGGCGAAAATTTTGTCGAGTACTTCACGGTAACGGTTACTCAGAAACCTTGGCCTTTTCCGGGACATAATTGCATTAAACATGGTATCGGAACAGGGATAGAACCGTTCGTCATTTTCCGGATACACCATGAACTCCACCTGCTCACGGGATCCGACCTTTGTGGGATAGGCAAATGGATCAATATGGTTTTCAAGGAAAAACGCCGTAAACCATGCATTATGGTCCGGATCTTCTACATTGACGGGTTTAGGTTCAGCTTCACAGGATGCCATTTTTTCTCCTTAAATAATAACGAATCCAGCCGTCACAAAAGCCTT
>DATFIL010000152.1:0-4575 GCA_035270145.1 Desulfobacter sp.
AACTGCCTAGCCTGCTGGCCCTGAAACGACTGGGTCTGCTGGGTCTGCTGGATTTGTCGATCTATCTGCTGTTCCTGGTCTTCTGTGTCCAGGTCTTCTGTGTTTTCAGCCTGAAGAGCTAACGCTTCCCGTGTGATGTCAACTTTAAAGGCTTCCTGAACAGGCTGGGGACTTTCCTTATTTGGTTCAACACCTGTTGCTTCCTTATTATTGTTCTGGACAGAACCCGTGTCTGTCATTCGCATATTGGCTGTGTAGGTGTTCATTCCCTGAATACTATTAATATCCATTGGTGTTCTTCCTTTATTCATTTTTATGTTTCAAGTTAACAATAATCTTAAGAAATGCGGATGTCAAATTTTTTTGTTGAATTTGCTTGACATAGAATTTTGGTTGATATATAACCCACGAGTCTTGATTGAAAGACGCTGCTCCCCAGTAGCTCAGTTGGCAGAGCGAGTGGCTGTTAACCACTAAGTCCGCGGTTCAAGTCCGTGCTGGGGAGCCAACATAAAAAATATTATCCCGACAACCTAAGGTTGCCGGGATTTTTGTTTTTATGCCTCCTGCCGTTAAAACACCTTCCTTGTAAAATAATACCTTGACATTTTTTCAATTAGGGAAATAATGAAGTAAAAAAATAGTGTATTTTTTTATTCTGCGAGAAAGTTGCAAAAGGTGTATCCCATACTGAAAAATATTGATCTATGCAAATTCTAAATCCTTCCCGGTGGTATCTCCATCCGGTGTTTATTTTTGCCTGTTCCATTTTTGCCCTTGCCACATTTCTGGTCCTCACCGTCAGCCTTTACATGGAGATCCGTTCTGCCCTTGAGGTGGTGATGCTCAAGTTCAACATTGCGCCCCAGGTCATTTTTCCTTCCAAAACAGGTATGACGATACTTGTCCTGAGCCTTTTGATATTCGTGGTTCTGGCCGGCATTTTTTTAGCCTTTATATATTACCAGAAAACCGTGAATCTGTTCCGGCTCCAGCACAATTTTATCTATAATTTCACCCATGAACTGAAAACCCCTGTCACGTCTCTTCGCCTTTATCTAGAAACCTTTATCCGTCACCCAATGGACCCCGGCGATGTAAAAAAGTACAGTACTGATATGCTCAAGGATATTGACCGGCTTACGGAGAATATAGACCGGATTCTTAACCTGGCACGTATAGAGAGCCAAAATTTCGGATCAAAGGTAACCCGGAAAAGCCTTGTGGTGCTTTTAAAGGATTTCTGCCGGAAGAATGCTTCCCTGTTCAGGGATCTTGACGTAAAGATTGAAAATCCGTCAGGGGGCAGATTCGAGTATCCGATAAATGCCTTTTTATTGGATATTCTGCTGACCAATATTTTTTCCAATGCCATCCGTTACAATGAAAGCAACACACCCAGTCTGACCATTTTGTTTAAAAGTTACTTGCAGAAAGTTACCATAGATTTTATTGATAATGGCATAGGTGTGGATAAAGAGGATGCAAAAAAGATTTTTCGAAAATTTTACCAGGGGGACAGGAATAGTAACCAGGCAAATACAGGATCCGGCCTTGGGTTGTATCTTGTATCAAGTATTGCTGCCATTCATGGTTGGCGAGCCTCGGTTACCAGTGAAGGTAAGGGAAAAGGCGCTAAATTTACCATTACCATTCCCCGGGCAAGTATTGCTAGCGTCAGAGATAAAGAGTTATGGAAACGGCTGAAAAAAAACGTGTTCTGATCATAGAGGATGAATCTCATATTGCCGAAGGGATCAAACTGAACCTCACCCTCCAGGGATATGCGGCTAAAGTGGCTGCCGACGGCATTGAAGGCCTTGAAAAATGGCGGGCCTGGCATCCGGATCTCATTGTTCTGGATATCATGCTGCCCATGGTTGACGGGTTCTCCATTCTCCAGACCATCCGCCGGGAGGATGAAAAAATACCCGTATTGATTTTATCGGCCCGGGGGGACACCCGGGATAAAGTTCGCGGATTGAAATACGGGGTGGATGATTATCTGTCTAAACCCTTTGATCTTGAAGAATTTCTTTTGCGTGTGGAGCGGCTTGTAAAACGTAAAGAATGGTACGCACAGCCTGGAAAAGAGGAAAAAAAATCAGACTGTCCTTTATTTGACGGAACCTCCTATTCCTTTGGGACAAACCACATTGATTTTGTGACATCCACGGCCCAGTGTGCAGCCGGTGAAGTGGTTTTGACCGAGCAGGAAATCATCCTGCTGCGGATTTTCATCGCCCACCAGGGAAAACCCCTGTCCCGGAAAATGCTTCTTAAGGCCGGGTGGGGATATGCCAGGGACACCTCCACCCGGACCGTGGACAACTTCATTGTCAGATTCAGAAAATATTTTGAACCCAAACCCAAGTCCCCGGTCTATTTTAAAAGCCGCAGGTCTGTGGGTTATATTTTTGAACCCGGGGGATAAATTTGTTACTCCTGTCCTGACAGAAGAAACATAGGCATAAACCGCGGATCAAGGTCCTGGGTCCGGACATGCCCGTATTCCGACTCCAGTTCCCGCAAAAGTCTGTACAAAATGCCCTGGAGCGCCGTGGGGAGATCTGCCTCATGCATGCCGGATGCCTGGGCGGCCCATAATCCCAAATCCTTTGCCTGGGTATCGCCGATGGTCCCATCCGGCCCGAAAAGCTGGGCAAAGAAATCTTTGAATTCAGAAATGTCAATGGGCGCAAGGCTCAATGGCTTTGAATGGTTCAGGCCCATACGGTCCCGGACCCACAAGGTCAGGATCATGCTTTTGTATGTGAGCACCCCAAAGGTAAAGGTGGCAATGTCCACATCCAGGCGATTGAGAAAATCATCCAGGCAGATGATTTCATCCAGTTGCCGCCGGGTGGCCCTGATATCGGAAAGGCCGGCAAAATTGCGGTACAAGACCTTGTCGGCATAGTCGGCAAAAAACATGGGCCGCTGAATCATAAGGCCCCCAATAATGCCCAGGTACACTTCTCCTAAAAAATTTAAAGGCAGTTTTTTTGCCGCGATAAAGCTTGTCTCATACCATTTGCGCGTTATGGCCTGTAGTCTTGCACCTTCCCGGGCTCCGGTTCTGAAAATATCTTCAAGAAAATATTTTTTGATCAGGTTCCCGGCGGTCTCCACGCAGGTCTTGGACCCGTCCATAAGCACTTCAAGACCCAGGCTTAAGGTTGACATGGTTTTTTCAAGGGGCTTTTCAATGGATTCCCGGTTCCGGATTTTGATTCGATCTGCACTGATGATCTTGTTGATCAGGGCGGCAAGCTCGCTGTCAAGGCCCGGTATTCCCCCTTGCGCATTGATTTGTTCCAAGGCTTTTGCAAACAGGTTGTCACCTATTAAAAACTGGGTAAAGAACATGGGCGGCATGGGAATATTCGGATTAAGTGTATGGGGGTCATGGGTGATTGCGGGTCTGGAGGCTAAATTTTTTCTCGCGATCGGCTGGTAAATACCAACGGCCTCATGGGTCGGTAAAAACCCTTTTTCCGCAAGCCTGATGTTTTTTTGCCGGAACTGTTCCTCCTCTGCTTCGGCAGGCAGAAGGCTTAAGGTCTCAAGGAGTAAGCCGTGGAGAACCGACAAGTCCATGGCGGCAAGGCTTTTTAACATCTGTTCGATTAATTCCGGTGCGTCATCGGGCAGACCATTGTCCCAGGGGGCGTCCTGGGATAAAAGTTCCCCGTCAGGATTTTCATCTGCACCATATGGGTTGTCAGGAAACCTGAAATAAAATTTATCATCCAGGGTAATGTAGTCGTCAAAATCTTCGGGCGGCACTTCATCGTGTTCCCGGATAACGACATACATTTTTTGTGACAGATAATATTCCAAAAAATCGGGTTTTTCCTTGATGATCCAGCGTAGAAGCCGTTGGGGATCCGCTTTAAACAGAAGGGAAAACACCTGGGTCATCATATGGGTATTCAGCCGGTCATCATCCCAGACGTCCACATCAAGAATATATTCCCACTGGCTGGAAGCAGCCAGGGCCAGAACCGGAATGAAATCATGGACCCCGATTTTATGCATCAGATAGTACAGATCCTGATCCGGAAAAGACTGGATCAACGTGGCAGGGGAGGGGGCCTCAAGGATCATGTCAAGGGCTTCGGATCCCTCGCTGACGAGGATATCCCGGCGCATTTTTTGTAACTTTAGTTCTTTTCTGGTTTTATTTACCAGTTGATAATCGTTATTCATCTGTTAATTCGCTTCCAAATTAAAACCATGAAGTCCATAAAATTTACCACATGGCTTAAGTTTATGATAGTGTTGTTTTTTGTTTGCATATGCTGATGTACTGCCCCAAAGCCGGATCTTGGGCAAACGGGGTGAAATATGTTAAGGCGTTGTGAAAATCACCAATGTTCATCAGGCACACCCCCATACACACGCACAGATCCTTGTTTTTTGGAAAATGAAACAGACCTTTATCAAGAAAGGCCATGGCCTTGGGGAAATTTTTTTGTTTCTGGTAAATCATGGCAAGCCCCTGGAAGGCTCTGGGGCAGGGATAAAACTGCAGCGCCTTTTCAAACAGATTCACTGCTATCTGTTCAGCGT
>DATFIL010000153.1:0-3118 GCA_035270145.1 Desulfobacter sp.
GGTCTGCAAAGCCGGATGCATTGATGTCAAAACAAAACAGGTGGATGTCAGCCGCTGTGTCGCCTGCTTTAACTGCCTTTCCGCCTGTCCGGACCAGGCCATGGTGTACCGGTCCCGTTTCAGGAAAAAGCTGCCGCTCCCCAGCCACAAAAATGCCACCCGGAACCGCCGGAACTTCATGCTCACCCTGGCGGCCGGCAGCCTTGGCAAAGCCGCAGGCAGGGTCAATGCCACCCCCAGTTCCCCGCCAATACAGGCCCGGCCTACCACCATTGCCGAGAACAAAACCTGCCCGCTCTCGCCGCCGGGCTCCCGGGGCATTGAAAGATACACATCCATTTGCACCGCCTGTCACCTTTGCGTATCAGCCTGCCCCTCGGGACTGCTGGCCCCTTCGGTATCTGCCTTTGGCCTTTCCAACATGATGCAACCCCGGATGGATTTTAACAGGGGGCATTGTAATTTTGACTGCACCGTCTGTTCAAATATCTGTCCAAGCGGTGCCATCCTGCCCCTGACGATCGCGCAGAAGCAGCAGACCCAGGTAGGTGTGGCCAAATTCATCAAGGAAAACTGCGTGGTCTATACGGACAACACCAATTGCGGGGCCTGCTCCGAGCACTGCCCGACCAAGGCTGTGACCATGGTACCCTATATCAATGCCGCCGGCCGCAATCTTGTGATTCCCAAGATGAATGAAGCCATCTGCGTGGGATGCGGCGGGTGTGAGCACGCCTGCCCTACCCGGCCCTACAAAGCCATCTATGTGGATGGAAACCTGGTGCACAAGACAGCTGAAAAACCACAGGAAAAAAAACTGGAACAAGAGACTTCCCAGGACTTTCCCTTCTAAATTCCAAAAACCCTATTCGCTTAATTTTTCAACGCTTTATTTTACCATGAAGAACATGAAGCGCATGAAGAATATATACCGAAAAATCAGTCTTCATGCGCTTCATGGTTTTAAAAATTAAAGCTGTTAAAATTGGGGACAAATCTTATGGTTAAAAATTGTTTCCGCCTTGAATTTGAACAAATTCCCTAAAAACTGGATTGTCGAGTATCAATGCCGATCCGAAGAAGGGTCAATATGCACCCGGACCTGACTGACTTTATCCATGTGCACCCGGATTATTTCCCGGACCGACTCGGCTATATCATGGGCCATTTCCACAGTAATCTTTGGATGCACCACAATGTTCAAATCCACAAGAAAAGCAGCACCACTCCGGCGTACCCGTACGTCATGCACGTTTTTCACCCCGTTGACGGTGAGCGCAAGCGTTGTCACTTCCTGAATTTTTTGCTCACCCGCAGATTCGTCCATGATCTGTGCCACCGCGTCCATGGCAATCCCATAACACATCTTGAATATGAACAGGGCCACCACAATACCGGCCACAGGATCAAGCACAGGATATTTTAACTTGGCACCAATAATACCGATCAAGGCGGCAATGGAAGAAAAGGCGTCTGACCTGTTATCCATGGCATTGGCAATGGTTGACGGGCTGTTGGTCTTCACACCGGCCCTATAGGTGAACTGAAACATCAGCTCGTTGACGAGAACTGACAAGATTGCCGCATACACGGCCGCATTTCCCGGGGTGTTGAGATCTCCATGCCGGATTGTTGCGATGGCTGTTCTGATAATCTCGACACCTGCCGCGGCCAGCATACCCATCACCACCAGGGTCGAAATAATCTCTGCCCGGCCGTGGCCGTAAGGGTGTTCTTTATCCGGGGGTTTCTGGGCGATTTTCAGGCTGATATAGACAAACAGGGATGCAAAAATGTCCGAAGCGGAATGCACGGCATCTGCAACCATGGCACTGGAGTTTGACACAATGCCGGCCCACCCCTTCAGAAGCGTCAATCCCAAATTCCCTGCAAACCCAACAAGCGCCCAATAACGGGCAATCTGAAAATCTTTATCCCTTAATGTCATTTCTTGGCTTTGCCCCATTTAATTATCTGCTCCTGGAAAAATCCCGGTTCGGAACCTATAGCATACCATAATTTCCAGGCTCTTAAACTCGATGATCAAGGAACAAGGATTCGCAATCAATCAATACGCCCGATCACCTGGCGGGGCCTGACACCGTCGGAAGGGGCGACAATGCCTTGTTTTTCCATAAGATCAATAATTCGCGCGGCCCGGTTGTAACCGATCCTTAAGGCGCGCTGCACACCGGATATGGATGCCTGGCGTGTGGACATGACAAAGTCCAGGGCCTGCTGGTATTTTTCATCGTATTCATCATCGTCAAACGTCACTGCTTGCTGGGGTTCCTCTTTTTCCGTGGTAACATCTGAAATGTATTCGGGTTTTCCCTGGGCTTTGACAAATTCTGTGATGGCGCTCAATTCTGGCTCGGATAGATATGTGCCGTGAACCCGTTTTAACCGGGCGGTGCCTGGGGGCACAAAAAGCATGTCGCCCCGGCCCAGCAGGGTTTCTGCACCATTCGAATCGATGATGGTCCTGGAATCGGTCTTGGAAGAGACCTGAAAGGAAATCCGGGTGGGAAAGTTCGCCTTGATAATGCCGGTGAGCACATCCACGGAAGGCCGCTGGGTGGCCAGAATCATGTGAATGCCTGCAGCCCTGGCCATCTGGGCAATGCGGGTCAAAGAAAATTCAATATCTTTGCTGGCGGTCATCATCAAATCCGCCAGCTCGTCAATGATCACGACAATATAGGGAAAAGGGGTAAGGTCCTCGTCCCTATCCGACAAGTCAGTGGTCCGGATTTTTTGGTTATACTGCTCTATGTTCCGCACATGCAGCAGGGCCAGCTTCTCATACCGCTGCTCCATTTCCCTGACCACCCACTGAAGGGCAATATTGGCCTTTTTCATTTCTGTGATCACAGGCGTAATCAGGTGCGGAACGTCGTTGAACAATGCCAGTTCAATACGCTTGGGATCAATCATAATGAACTTCACCCGGTCAGGGGTTGATTTATACAAAATACTGCAGATCATGGCGTTGAGTGCCACACTTTTTCCGGTTCCGGTGGCCCCGGCAATGAGTAGATGGGGCATTCTTTCAAGTCCCACCACCACAGGTTTTCCGATAATATCCTTGCCCAGGCAAATGGGCGTGGGGGAGTCG
>DATFIL010000154.1:0-4806 GCA_035270145.1 Desulfobacter sp.
CGCCTCCTGGGTGGCCGTAGGTGTCATTTAATGATTTAAAATGATCCAGATCAAACATGAAAACAGACAATGACTTTCTGTGCCGGCTGGCACCTGCGGCATGCCCTTTGAGCTGGGCTTCAAACGCTCTGCGGTTATAGCAGCCGGTCAACGGATCAATGGCGGCGGCATCCTTGAGCTGCTGGATCTTAATTTGTTTTGAAAGGGCTGCGGTAGAGCCCTGGAGTACAATGCGGACCACATCATCATGAAATGCAGTGATGGGTCTGCTGGGCATCATATAAAGCCGTGAATAACAATTTTCTTCTTTATGGTCGTAATGCACCAGGGAGTCCAGACTGAATTTTTCCAGGCACTCCGCCTGGTCTTTATGAATATTCAGATAGGTCAGGTCCTTGGTCTCTTTGATCTGGAAATCTCTGATGATAATATCTTCTATGGAAGTTTTATACATTCTGGGGTCCAGCCAGACATCCACCCCGGCATTTTTTTTGTTCACAAAGGCAAATAGCCTGTACCCAAGAATACCTTTCAGGCAGGCCGCAACTTCATTTATAATTTCTGCAGGGGTTGTTTTTCCATTCAGCGCTACAATATGGCGGGCCAGTTTGTTCTGTGCATGGACCCTGTTCAGGGAAGATCCGAATACCAGGCCGAGAACAGCTGATAACTTATGGCTGAATCTATCAAGGGATTTACTCATGGCTCTTCCTCTCAACACTCACAACTCATATCTTTCATCGTTTGTTGTGCCCAGCAGGGCATGGGCGTTATATAATAATAGGATTGAAAGCAATAAATATGCCAATTTGTTTATATGTGGAATTATTTATATAAATTTCAATTTGTTAACACCAATTCTGCACTTAGCGAGAATCCAACCGGCAGGAAAAATCTGCAGGGTTCTGCGTCACCCTCCTGCCACCCCCCGCCAAAAGCCTGACACCGGAAGTGCTGCACGCCGGCAAAGGAATACCTGAAGATTACCTGGATAAAATTTTTCGACCGGAGCAGAAAGCCATTCTTGCAAGTGGACATTCGGAATCAGAAGATGTATTAAAAGCATTGTCTCTGAGGGCATTAACCTTCATTAAAAAGCCATACACCATATTGGATATGGTGTGTGGGCATTGCCGTAAAAGAGGAACTTGACAGATAATGGATATTTTAAAAACAAAAGCAGCGATGCAGACCTGGTCTGCGGCAAAAAAAAGACAGGGAAAAACCATCAGTTTCGTACCCACCATGGGATACCTCCACAAAGGGCATGTTTCACTGCTTGAAATAGGCAAACCCTTGAGTGATGAGCTGGTCCTAAGCATTTTTGTAAATCCCACCCAATTTGGTCCCAATGAAGACCTGGACGCCTATCCCAGCAATATTCAAAATGACCTTAACCTGGCTGAGCAGGCAGGGGTGACAGCAGTTTTCCTTCCGGATAAAAACGAAATGTACGGACATGACTACCAGACCCATGTCTTTTTGGACCATCTTCCGCAGTATCTGTGTGGCCGATCCCGTCCCATGCACTTCGGGGGGGTGGCTACGGTGGTGACCAAACTGTTCAACATTGTCATGCCTGATGTGGCAATTTTCGGGAAAAAAGACTTCCAGCAGCTTGCCATTATCAAACAGATGGTCAAGGATCTGGATTTTAATATCCAGATCATCGGTGGGGAGATCATCAGAGAGAAAGACGGGTTGGCCATGAGCTCCAGAAATGCCTATCTTACGCCGGAGCAGCGTGCTTCAGCCGTCTGTCTTTCCCGGGCCATCAGCCTTTTAAAACAAAGGGTTGCCCAGGGCGTCCGGTCTGTTCCGGATCTTGTCAGGGAGGCGGAAACCTTTATTCTTTCATTTGACCACACCCGGATTGATTACATTGAACTGTGCCATCCCCGGACCCTTGAGTCGCTGGACACCGTCCAGGCAGAAACCCTTGTGGCCCTGGCCGTCCAGGTAGGAAAGTCAAGGCTGATTGATAATGCGCTTATTGAGCCGTGATATTTTTTTGCACCGGCGGTTTCACCACGACAATCACCCGGCACTCCTTTAAAAAAATGTGCCGTTCGCTTGCCCTGTCCAGGGTTTTGGCGTCTGCCATGTTCACCACAATGGCACCGGTTTTGTCTCCGGTTTTTCTTAACGCCTTGACCACCAGGGGATTTGAACCGGCCCTGGCAGACGCAAGGGCCTGATCCATGTCGCATAGATAGGCGCAGACCCCGTTCTGAACGGCAAATTCCCGACTGATAAAAACAGAGGAATAAATTTCCCTGCCCTGTTCACTGACAATGGTGGGATAAAGTACGGGGTCAAGATTTAACGTCCTTGCATCCACAATCAGTCCGGTATATGGTTTGGCACTGACAACGATTGACGGTGTGTGTGTAACCGTTTCAGCCGGGTCCTGCTTCAGCTCGTTTATCTTGGGGATCTGCCGGATATGATCCGGGAGCACCAGTTGAAGAAATCCGCCATAAAATGTGGCCTCCACCCAAACTTTTACATCCAGGGCAGATGTATACCGTTGACGGTAAACCCGGGCATCCTGGGCAATCTTCTCAATCCCGGCAAGAATGGCATCATGGGTTGATGCGTATTCTCCTACCGTGAGATCCCCTGAAATTTTCACCTGCTTGAGAATGGCAATCAGGTTCCGGGTGGCACTGGTCCTGGCAGACCCCGGCATAGCCACAGCTTTGCCTTCGGCATTGATTTCGGGGTCGGCATGGCCCGTGACCGTAACAAGACCGATTGTCCAGTCTATATGTCCGTTTTCAAGGGATTGAAGATAATCGGGCAAGGCTTTTTCCGTAAACATTATCATGCCCAAAACGACAATCCCTAACATCAGATGGGGTTTCATCCGTTAAGCTTCCGGCCTGATTGAAGCAATAAAATGCTGCTCAATTAGATCAGCAAGCGATCCTGTATCCTCCAACCCGAAACACGGTTTTTCTCCGGGCCGGATATCCGTATCTGTCACAAAGGCAACAAGATTGGGGTCTTCAAGGAACAAGGGTGCTTTATCGGGACTCTTTTTCCTGAAAACCTCAATTTTAGGAAGACAGAATGTCTTGAATCCTTCAGCAAGAATAAGGTCCATATCACCCAGATAATGAAAAAATTTTTCTTCAGCCGGACGGGTATCCTCTTTTACCAGGGCCACCTTTGTATCCGTCACAATAAGAGAGGCAACCGCGCCGGCATTTTTATGCCGCCAGCTGTCCTTTCCCTGCTTGTCAAAATTAACTTTATGGGTATGTTTTACCGATCCCACACGAAATCCCCGTGCGCTCAGCTCTCTGATCAATTTTTCCATCAAAGTGGTTTTCCCGGAGTTGGATTTGCCGACAATTAAAACAATTCTGGGTTTTTTTTCACTGTTCATATATGCAGGACTTGAATTTTTTGTAGTCTCACTCTTGTACCATAGATTAAATATCGCTAAGGTATAAGATGCACTTGTAAGAAAGTCAAGAAAAGGAGGATATTATGGATTTATCTTATAGTTGCGTTAATCATAATTGTTCGTTCCCAGGGGCAAATCCCTTTGAAATGACATTCAAATCAGAATCCATCATAGACGAGAATAATGTTGCCAGCCTGTTCTGTCCGTTTTGTGGAAATGAACTAATTCTGGTGAAGGGTGGTCCGGATGTATTACCGGAAAATCTATCAAAGGACAGCACAATATAGCATAGCTGAATCAAACGGAATTTGTTTCGAGTCGGCCCGAAAAATATATGAAATTTAGAGTAAAAATATATTTTGCAATTTTTATTGTCTTACTTGCAGTTGGTATCATTGGATTCATGCAATTTGAAAATATGTCATTGACCAATGCTATATATTTTTCAATTGTAACGATGGCAACTGTGGGCTATGGCGATATCCATCCACAAACTGAAATTGGTAAAATCCTGACCATCATCATCATCATTGGTGGGGTCGGGACATTTCTAAGTGTCGTTGCCAGTATTACAGACGTGTTTGTCAATCGTCGTGAGGAAAAAATACGAAAAGAAAAAGTCAATATGGTATTGGGATTGTTTTTCAGCGAAATGGGGAACGATCTTTTAAAACATTTTGTGAAATTTGATAATGAAGTTAAATCGTTATACAAAGACCTCCGGGTTTCACTAAATTGGCAAAATCAAGACTTTAACAATGCATATGATCTTTTAAAAAAACATCGAATCTCAATCAATTCGCATAACGGAGATTTGCAGGCGTTATTAGAATGTATGCAAAGTCGATCAGATTTGCTTTTAAGATTAATTGAAAATCCGAATATTCAAGAACATGAAAATTTCACCGACTTGCTGCGTGCAATATTTCATCTGCTAGATGAACTTTCACAACGCGATAACTTATCTGAATTATTGGATTCTGATCGTAAACATCTTGAAGGCGATATCTCAAGAGTCTATAAGTTTTTGATATTTGAATGGTTGTGTTATCTTCGTTATATCAAAAAAAATTATGGTTACCTTTTTTCTTTGGCCGTTCGAACCAACCCTTTTGACCCGGACGCAACAGTTACCGTAAAAAACTAAGGCGGCTACGCCCCAGAAACGATAGACGATAGACTGAAAACAAGAAGAAATGCGTTCTACAAATACAATATATTTTGAGGATTAAAAATTGTTTCCGCCTTGAATTTGAACAAATTCCCTAAAAACTTGATGATCGAGTGGAAACAATAAAATCCACAATATGGTTTGTCTTTTTACGCGTATTCTTCGCCCTATTTGTGGAACGCCTTTCTTCTTGTTTTCAGTCTATCGTCTATCGTTTCTG
>DATFIL010000155.1:0-2849 GCA_035270145.1 Desulfobacter sp.
CATGGTGGATTTTTGTCCTAAGAATTTTAAGGGCGTAAAAACACTGGACCGTGCTGATATGCTGGACCTTGACCGGCTGAATACCCTTTTAACCGCAGTAAACAACCATTTCATTGCCTGCGTTGAAGACGGGCTGCCGGACCGGATACCTGTGGACCAGGCCCTGGAATTATATCAGCTTCTTTAAATCTGCGGCACCTCAACAAGTTTGCTGGCCGGTACCAGCCGGACTTTTCCCCTGATTTTTGGCAGTTCGCGCCTCAGCGCATCCAGGGTGGCCTGGTGGGGGTGGCCGATACCGATGGCGCTGCCATGATCTTTGGCTTGCTTGATCAATTTTTCGATCTGGCCTGAAATGTACTCAACATCCTGGAAATTATCCAGGAATACATCCCTGTGGGAAAACTTCAGCTGAAACATACGGGCGGACTGCTCGCCCTTGGATTCAGGAGATGTTCTGGAATCAACAAAAAACAGATTTTTTTGTTTCAGTACCGTAAAAATCTGGTTCATTTTGTCTGAATCCGCCGTCAGCCTGGATCCCATGTGGTTGTTTGCCCCCACTGTGCCGGGAACCGCACGGATGTCCTTGCGAAGCTGGGTTAAAAGTTCATCCGGGGACATGGAAGACAACAATGCCCCCGGCCCGGGGTTGACGTTGGGGTACTGGGTCGGTTCCATGGGAAGATGCAGCATCAGTTCCGCCCCTTTAGCCGACAGACTGTGTGCAAGCTGCGTTCCGGCAGGAGAAAAGGGCAGAATTGCAAAAGTAATATTTTTATCCAGGTTGAGCAGGCCCATGGCCAGATTTTTGTCATATCCGATATCATCAATAATAATGGCAATCTGAGGTACCGCATTGTCCTTTTTTGGCGGGACAACCTTTTCAGGGGGGTGCGGCGTTACATCATCATATACTTCATAGACAATGGCCGAGTCCTTTTTGGGTACTGATGTTCCGGTCATGCGGCGTTTTCCGGGGGAATGCTCTTTTTCCTTAAGGCCTTGGGCTTTGGAGATGATTTTGGGTTCGGTGGCTGACGGGTTCTTTGTCTCCTGGGGCAGGGGCTTTTGCCGGGGCTGTGCCACAGGTGATGCTTTTTTGACCATTTGGTTTTTTTGTGCCACCGGCCGGCCGTTTTTTACAAAAATATCAACCAGCATAGCCACGGTCAGGCAGACCGCCACAAGGATGGTGATCCCCAGCACCGTTTTTTTCAACTCATTGAAAAAATTGGGACTTTCTTTCTTAACAGGTTTCTTTGTCCCGGTTTTTTGGGCTGTTCCCGGCTTTTTTTTTGTTTGCGTACTTTTTTTCCGGGTGGTTTTGGGTGTTTTTTGGGGCGCCTTTGCCTTTTTGCCCTGATTTTTTCTTGTACCGCCCGAGGATTTAGTTTGTGTCATTTATTTTACTGAACACACCATAGCTGATGAGAATATCAAGGGCGCGTTTTACCTGAACATCTTTATTGAGCTTTTCGATTTCGGCATCTTTTTGAGACTTTTTCTTGTTTTTAAGGCCTTCATCTTCGGGTTTTAGGCTGTTTTTCAAATCTTTTTCTTTGAGCATCAGGTCAAAGGTAGACGTTTCTTTTGGGTCCTCTTTCACTGTTCCGGGGTCTATCCGGATGTCCGGTTGGATGCCCTTGGCCTGGATGGAATGGCCGCTGGGCGTGTAGTACCGGGCAATGGTATATTTAAGCCCGAATCCGTCCTTGAGTGGGTGGACGGTTTGCACCGAGCCCTTGCCAAAGGATGGTGTGCCTAGAATTAAAGACCGGGAATTGTCTTTAAGTGCGCCGGCCACAATTTCGGAAGCTGACGCGGAACCGCCGTTGATCAGTGTAACAATCGGGTAGTCGCGTTCCGGAAAATTAGGACGGGCCTTGAACGCCTGATCGTTTTTTTCAATACGTCCCTTGATGGACACGATCGTCCCCTGGTCGATAAACAGGTCGGAAATTCGAATGGCCTGGTCCAGCAGCCCGCCCGGATTATCCCGAAGGTCAATAATCAGGCCTTTAAGGCCGCAGCCCTGTTTTTCCAGGTCTGAGAGATGTTCGATTACATCGTCCAGCGTGTTCATTCTGAAATTGGTGATTCTTAAATACCCGAATCCCGGCTCCGGCATGGCCGAGCGTACGCTGGTCATGGGGATCATATCCCGCTTGATCGTGAAGACCAGAGGGGCTGATGCCCCTTCCCGGATGATGGTGATTTTAACTTCCTCGTACCGTGGTCCTCTCATTTTGTTCACCGCTTCCCACATGGCCATGTCCTTGGTGGATACATCATCAATTTTTATAATGATGTCACCGGCGGTGATACCGGCCTCGTAGGCAGGGGTGCCTTCAATGGGGGAGACGACTGTAAGAATGCCATCCTTCATGGTAATGACAATACCGATACCGGAAAACTCTCCTTTGGTATCATCCTGAAGATTCTCAAAGGCATCAGGGGGCATGAAGCTGGAATGGGGATCAAGATTGCCCACCATCCCCTTTATGGCATTGTGTATCAGCTCTTCGGGCTTGACCTCGTCCACATAATTTTTTTCAAGTTCTTCCAGGACGTCGGCAAACAGTTTTAAGGATTGATAGGTTTCTTCTTCAGCTGCTTGCACAGAACCTGCAGTCAGCATCAGGATCACAGCTGCAGTTAGCCAGAGCCTCATCAATCCGGCCCAATTCGTTTTTTTCATTTATCACGCTCCTTTTTTCAGCCATTTGAGGGGATCGACGGGTTTGCCGTGGTGACGGACCTCAAAATGAAGGCACGGTCCTTTAATGGAGCCGGTATCTCCTGCCGTGCCGATAATTTCTCCAATGTCCACCTGTTCGCCCTTTTTT
>DATFIL010000156.1:0-2644 GCA_035270145.1 Desulfobacter sp.
CGGTTGTTTTATGCACATAGCCCAAAAGATTTTACATGCTTCAGGTCTGTAAAGCATAACCCTATATCTTTTCAAAGAACTTAAGGAATTATAGCAGAGAGAATGATATTGTGAAAGTGAAAATTTATTGCTCAAAATGAGCAATAAAAATTAAGTTTTAAAAAGAAATGAACTATAGTTGAACACTCCCGGGCCAAGTCCTGGGCCCAGGTCGGACTTTGTCCCATCTTATCCTGCACCACACGGGTGAGCAGATCCTGCCAATGATGAACATGCTGGGCCTTGCCTTTGAACACGGTCCCGCTTTTACACACGTTACTGCCGATATCGCTTAACGCGGCTTCCAGGTTCACAATCGTTAGATCGGCGTCTTGCAGCACAGGCAGAAGATCGCCGTATATGGATTGGGGGTTGGATTCAATCAACGGGGCAAAGGCCCGGATGGGCGCCCAGTCTCCGGCAATGACCAGGGTGACGGCATCTGTTGGCCCGGTATCCCTGAACCATGATCCGGTTTGAAAATTAAAGCGTTTCGTGTCTGGCATGGGTCGCCTCCTTTCACACGTATGACAGGGGCATCCGTCCGGTCAGGCCTGTGGTGACCTCGTAATTGATGGTCCCGGTGAGACCGGCGATGTCGTCGGCCGTAATCCGTTCATTTCCCTGGGGGCCGAGGATGGTGACATCGTCTCCGGGTTTGACCCCTGGAATGTGTCCCACATCAATCATGGTAAAATCCATGGTGATCCGGCCCACAATGGGGGCTTTTTGGCCTTTAACCAGCATGTGTCCCTGGTTGGACAAAAGCCGGCTGTACCCGTCGGCATACCCGATGGGTACCGTGGCAATCACTGTGGGGGCCGTTGTGACATGGGTGCAACCGTAGGAGACGCTGAAATTTTCAGGCACCGCCTTGACATAAATGATTTTTGCCGTGATGGACATAATCGGCGCAAGTTTATGCCGTGCGATGTCCACCTCATCCGAGGGGGCCATCCCGTAAATGGCAACGCCCGGGCGCACCATGTCAAAATGGGCTTCGGGTAACTCAAGAAGCGCTGCGGAGTTCGCTGCATGGCGGATTTCAGGGTGAATTCCCATATCCGCAAGCATGGCAACCATTTCATTGAACCGGGCCAGTTGTCCTTTGGCATGGGTTTTGTCGATGATGTCTGCCTTGGCAAAATGGGTGTAGGCGCCTTCCACCCCAAGGCCCTTTAGGCCTGCAATGCCTCCGGCCTGATGTATACCGGCCGCTTCCCCGGATTTTGAGATAACCAGGTCGGGATGAAGAAACCCCAGGCGTCCCATGCCCGTATCCAGTTTGATATGAATTTTCAGCGTGGTATTTAAGGCTTGGGCAGCGGCAGACAGGGCCCTGGCTGCCTGGATATCAGCCACGCTTGCCCGGATGTTATGGGTCGCAAGAAAGAAAACCTGTTCGGGTCTGGCTTCTCCTAAAAGAAGAATGGGCGCGGTGATACCGGCATTTCTTATGGTAACGGCTTCCGATATCCGGGCCACAGCAAGAAAAGAGGCCCCGTTTTTAAGGGCCGTTTTTGCGCATTGTATCCCGCCATGCCCGTAAGCATTGGCCTTGACCACAGCGCAGAATCGGGTACTGGTTGGAATCAGGCGTTTCAGGGTTCGTATATTTTGTCCAAAGGCGGACAGATCCACCTGAACCCGGCTTTGGGGCTCAAGAATGGATGCTGCATTGGAAGAATTCATCAGTCTACTTCTCCAAGTCCGTATGCGGTTGTGTATGCTTTCCAGTCCGCCATCAAGGCAAGGGTTTTTTCACCGGGTTTGCCGTCTGCGATAATCATATCATCCACCTGGATAATGGGCACGATCTCTTTGTTGGATGCCGTGATAAACATTTCATCCATGGCGGCCAGATCCGCCTGGGGGATAAAATCCAGAACAATGTCATATTTTTTTTCCAGAAGTTCCAGCACAGCGCCCCGGGTTACACCGGGCAGAATGCCGCCGGGCGGGGTGATCAGGGTGGTACCTTTAAACGCAAAAAGATTGGTGGTGGTACCTTCGAGCAGACGATTGTCTTTATTTTTGTATATGGCTTCAATGGCACCCTGGCTGCGGGCCTTTTGCTGGGCAAATACGGCTGACAGATAGTTGCTGCTCTTGGCTTCGGGGATAAATCGTTCCATGTCCACGGTGATGATTTTGGTGCCTTTCGTGTACCACCAGTCCGGCAGTTCATGCTTGGGCGTGGCCATGACCATGAGAATACCGTTTCCCTGGGGGGTTACGCCGTCAGAACTGATGCCGCCTGTGTAAACAATGCGGATGTTTTCCTCTTTGTGGTCCGGGTTCTTTTCTATGGTCTGCATGACAATGTCGCAGATTTCTTTGTTGGAATGCGTCAATTCAAGTCCGATATGGCGGGCGGAATTTTCCAGGCGGGCCACATGTTTTTCAAGGCGAAAGGGCCGTTTGTTATAGGTGATCAGAAAGTCAAATACGCCAAATCCCCTTAATACGGTGATGTCTTTTACAGAAAGGACGGCCTCGTCTTCGGAGACGAATTTGCCATCAATATAATACGTGTCCATGGTTTGCTCCGTTCATTGCAAATCTGCCTTTACTTCCGGGCAGGTCACTGCCTGCCCGACGCTTC
>DATFIL010000157.1:0-5649 GCA_035270145.1 Desulfobacter sp.
AGGCCCTGGTCAAAACATTCAAACCGGAAAGCCGCCTGTTCCTGTTCCAGGGAAAGCCCGGCCGGATCAGCCCCGGCACCGGAGGGCATGAGAAACTGCCGGGCAAAGGCTGGGATCTCATCCCCTTTGAGCCGTATGCCCGGATGCCGGTCATCCTTTTCAATAACCACGGCCTTGTCTTGGTTCAGCCGAATCTTGGTGAAGGGGTACCGGAGGGTGGCTGCGGGTCTGAGGGCTGTGGCATTATACCGGACCTTGAGTTCAAGCCCGGTAAAATCTATTAGTGGCCATAGCCTTGAATGAAAAGAGATCCGGTCTTGCTTGGCCGAAATTTCCCATTTTCCGTCCTCCTGGGACCTGAACCGTTCGAGGACGGGGCCGAGCCGTTCAGGCGGGCCTGTAATGCTCATGGCGCGGATAAAACCTGTAGGTGTGATCTCTTCCCAGTCTTTTTTCACCAGCCTGGCGTTCCTGTGCCGGGCTGCTGCCTTCTGGAACTGGTTGCGAAAGGTAAAGGAACAATAGTTGACCGGCAGGGGAATGTTCCGGTCCAGGGTATGCCGAATCAGTTCCAGTGCCGCAAGTTCGGTCTCAAGGACGGCCACGTCCGGGCCGTGGATAAAGGTATAGCCGCGCCGGATCAGCTTGGGGCGGTTGAATCGGGTGCACCGGATTTGGTGAAGGTTCAGATATTTTACCCCCATTGCGCTTAAGACAGCGGTCAGGGGTTTTGTGATTTCAAGGTCTTCGGGCACGGCAGGGATTTCAACTGTGACAACCGGAATAATTCCCACGGCTTTTTCCAGGCCGGAAAGATTGTAATTGTCTGCGGACAGATCAAAACGGATCTCCTTGAGCCCGCTGTCCCGAAGCGCTTTGAATTTATCCTCGGTTGCCAGGATGCCGTTGGTGTACATCCAAGTATAAATGGGACGGCAAGCATGATCTCCAAGAGCATTGAGGTAGTCCAGCACCCTGTCAAGGGTCATCAGCGGCTCGCCTCCGCTGAATCCGACTCCCTCTATGCCGAAGCGGTTCACATAAAGGACATAGTCCAGAGCCTTTTCAAAGGTCACCGTGCTGGTCATGGGCAATCCCCTGTCGTTCTGCTCCGAGGGGCAGTAAAAACAGCGGGCATTGCAGATATTATTGATAAAAAGGCAGGACCATTTCCCCTGGCCGCAGAGGGCGCATCCGGGCGAAATCCCATGCGTGTAAGGTTTGGTGCCGGCAAATTCCCATGCCGCAGGGGAACCAGGTCTGTCGAATATAGCTGAAATCAATTCGTTCCTGGCCTTAGTCGCCGTTTCCACCGCTCCGGCGGAACTCAGCCAATTCATGGTTTTATAAACACTGGCATAGTCCTTTTCTATCCGCTTCACACAGGACGACTGCCCATTCTGGGTTATCAATTTTTCTGTCTCCAAAAAGTTTAAAAGAGCATCGGATGAAATGCAGGATGGATGCCATCCGCTGACATAAATCAGGCATATCAGTGAAAACAGCCTGCTGCCGGGGAAAAATCGGAGGAGATAAATGCCGAATTCACTATCCGCAAAACAAATAAAAAGAATTAAGAAGTCCTATATTTAAAAAATGCGGAATATAAAATTCCGATTGTGGCGCCGGTAAATTTTTTGAGTATTTGGACCGGGTATCGGTCCAGAGCCTTCAGAACCTGGAGCTCAGGTTCCGTACCCGGGAGGACGGGCTTATCAAGAAGGTGCGCCTGGTCCTGGATCGTATTAAAAAAGGAATCTATGGTTCTTTATTTACATATGACTGGAGCCTGTAACTCTTTGAAAATTGAACCCCCCGAGACAACCAGCTGTTCATTCCGAATTTTTCCAGTTGACACACGTTCAAACAAAACGTATGCATGTTCGAAAATTTTTAAAATCAGTTTTCAAGTACAGGGGTGTAAAACTGGGTAAACCCCCTTTGAATAGGCGTTGATGTCAATTGAATACAGGAAGGTGGAGAGAAAAAAATGGTGAAAAAATGGTTTTTGATCGTATTGATTTTGGGAACAGCCGCTCCTGCGTCCGGCGGTGGTATTGATAACAAGCAAAATTTTTCATCGGCATATGCGGGCAGCCTCAGCCGCAATGCCGCAACAGACGGTGCGGATGCTGCCGCGTACAACCCTGCCGGCCTGGTGGCGCTTAAAGATGGGACCTACCTGGAAGTCGACATTATGCCCTTTACCTTCGATTATGACCATGAATTCGATGGAGAAACCCAAACCACCAACACCAACCTGATCGCCCCCATGGCCTTCGGGGTCCACAAATGGGATAAATGGGCCTTATGGGGGGCTTTTACCATTAACGGCGGCGGCGGGGAGACCGAATACGACGACGGCAATATCATTACCCAGACCGTTGAGAATCTCATGTATGCCGGTGTGTTCTCACCCTATATCCCGTCAGGGGGGACGCTTTCCCAGCCCTATGCCTACGCCAAAAGTTATGATTATACCTTTACTACAGGCGTTTCATACGCGCTTCACCCCATGGTATCCGTTGCCGCCGGAGTCAGGTACGTGAGAACCGACAAGGAAGTGGATCTCCACGGCACTTACGAAGGCGCCTATATCCTGGCCAAATACGATCAGGAAGCCGACGGTTTCGGTGGGGTGATCGGCATCGACATCCACCCTTCGGATAAGTTCAACATCGGTATCCGGTATGAATCACAGGTCAACCTGGACTGGGACACTGAGACGGGCGGATCAAACCAGCTCGGCTTGATTCTTCTCAAGGCCTTTGGCCGGGATGACGGCCAAAACTATGCCAGGGATCTTCCGGCTGTACTGGCGTTCGGCTTTGAATGGAAGATCCTTCCTAAACTTACGCTCAAGCCCTCATTTTCCCTCTACTTTGAAACGGATGGGGATTGGGATACCCAGAATTATGCCGTGGACGGCAACTCTTATGATCTGGCTTTTGCCCTTCAATATGATGTCAACGCTACCTGGTCCTTGACAGCGGGTTATCTTTATATTGACGTGGACATGAAACCTGAAAACTTCGGTATCATTGAGCAAATGAGTCCACCCCTTGACTGCCATGCCTTTGCCGTCGGCGCAAGGTACGGAATGACGGAAAAAATCACCCTGATTCTGGGGCTTTCCGGGTATTTTTATGAGGATGCCACTGCCCCTGCTGCACTTCTTACCCAAGGCCGTCCCGAAGTCACCTACGGCAAAACCCTTTACCAGGGCGGTCTCGGTATCCAGTATCGATTCTAAGCGGGCGCAAATTCATCGAAAGCCCTTGTCCCATAGATAATTTTATTTTTTACGGCAATTTGAAATATGACTATTTTTATTTGAATTGCTGATTTTTTTATGGTTTGGTTGACAGTAAGCAAGTTATTGGCCTAATATTATTTTGGATTTAAAAATCCAGGTTTTCAGCTGAGTAAGACAATCTCTCTTTATTTTAATAAATTAAAACCCATGGTTAAAATAAACTGGTGCCTCTGTGGTAAATTCAATTCTAACCATGGACCTAACGTTGTATTCATGTTTATTTTTTTATGACGGGTTGTAATTTACCATCACATTTTTCTGGTATTGTCACGCCTGTCTTTACACCCAATCTCCAACAAAAGGACGTATTATGCTTAAAGTTGCTATTAATGGTTTTGGAAGAATAGGAAGGCTTTCTTTCCGGAAACTCTTTGGAGATGACCGGTTTGAAATTGTAGCGATTAACGATTTGACAGAACCTAGAATGCTGGCACATCTTCTCAAGTATGACAGTGTTCAGGGCCGTTATTCAGACCATACAGTTGAGTGCGACGGAGATGCGCTCATTATTGACGGCAAAAAAATCCCAATTTACAAAGATGCCGACCCAAAAAATCTTCCCTGGGGCAGTCTTGGGGTGGACATTGTTCTTGAATGCACCGGATTTTTCTGCTCAAAGGCCAAAAGTCAGGCACATATCGATGCCGGTGCCAAAAGGGTTCTAATTTCTGCCCCGGCAGGCAAAGATCTGCCAACCATTGTTTATGGTGTAAATCATCATATACTTAAAGGCGATGAACTTGTGGTTTCCGCTGCGTCATGCACAACCAACTGCCTTGCACCCATGGCAAAGGTGTTGAACGAGTATCGTGAATTAAGAACCGGCTTTATGACAACAATCCATGCATACACAGGCGCCCAGATGATCCTTGACGGGCCGCACCCCAAAGGTGATTTGCGCCGGGCAAGAGCTGGTGCAATCAACATCGTGCCCAATTCAACCGGCGCTGCAAAGGCTATTGGTCTTGTCATCCCCGAACTTGACGGCAAACTGATCGGTTCGGCACAACGCGTTCCGGTTCCTTCGGGGTCCCTCACCATTCTTGACGCAACCTTAAAGGATGAAACCGAAACCGTATCTGTTGAAGGTATTAATGAAAGCATGCAAAAAGCGGCGGATGAATCCTTTGGATATTCTGACGAAGAACTGGTGTCAAGCGATATAATCGGCATGAGTTATGGTTCACTGTTTGATTCCACGCAAACACTTGCCCAGCAGTGCGGAACCAAAATTTATGAAGTCAGGGTGGTAGCCTGGTATGACAATGAGATGGGCTATGTCTATCAGCTTATCAGAACACTGGCCCATATGGGCAACTTAATGTCTTCATAGGTGGTGTTTAAACAGGCGCTTAAAAATTCGGGAAAAACAGATGCGACTTTTGCCGCATTGCAGAAAACTTTGCAATCGATTTATATCCAAATTTTAACAGCGCCAATTTCTATTTAAATAAAATGCTCAAACAGGCCCATGGTCAAAATTAAATCTGCCACAGATGCGCTGGATTTTAAGTCGTCATCAAGGCACGCCAATGTAATCAGATTGTTCCTAATGTCCTTTGGCGTAACAACGAGAGCGGCTTAAGGAACGAGTCTTAAATAACTTGCCCATTTTGATATATCCGGGAGCGCAGGCGGGACGCCGGCGCTCCCGGGTTAAACTATTTCGGACTCGTTCCTAAAAAACAAGCGGATGGGCGATTTTATTTTGACCATGGGCCTTAATTTCTATACAATTTTAACGGTTAAATTAAGGCTTCTTGTCAACTACCCCTCGGCTGAAGACCGAGGGGCTTGATGAAAGATAATAATTGCAATCAAAACAAGGCGGGTTATGAACATTAAAAATTCATTTCTACAAAACAAGCCCCTGCTGATTATCGTTGTCATGCTGCTGATTTTTGTGGAACTTTATATTTTCTTCATTTTTTTTGCAAAATCCGGAACAAAGCATACCCTGCAGGTTCTGAATGATTCAGGAACAGTCATTTACGAAACTGATGGAAAGCATTTGACCGAGTTTAAAAAGTATTATTTCGAAGCAACTTTCGGCCCCTTTGAAAATTACGAAAAAAAGCTGGTCTCCCGGACAGTGCCTTTTCCGTTCAGGGCCTGGTTTTCCACGGCCCTTGGCCTTCCTTTAGGATTTACGCTTTTGTTTGCCTTTATTATATCAGCCGTCTCAAGAATTGCCGGCAAAAAGCAGGAAGAGCACCCGGCAACCGAGAATGCGGACACTGAGCCCACCGGTAAAATGGATCAATTTTTAGCCCAGATCAACCGCATGAACATTTTTATAATTGGTGCAGTCATTTTCATGGTTGTGCTTGCCT
>DATFIL010000158.1:0-14879 GCA_035270145.1 Desulfobacter sp.
TTGCGACCTGCAGTCTGGGATTCCCGTCTGCATTCTCATCAGAGTATGTGAATATCAATCAGATTTCAAGAGGTAGTCAAATGTTTGAACAGATCAAAAAAAGAGACGGACGGATAGCTGCGTTTGATTCTTCTAAAATAACAAATGCTTTGATCAAAGCAGGTGAAGCAACCAAAGAATTCAACGGCAGAGAAGCCCAAAAAATGACCATGCGGGTACTGACCCTTGCCCGGGACCTCCACATCGGCCCCACTCCCGAGGTAGAGGATATCCAGGATATTGTGGAGCGGGTACTTCTGGATTCGCCGTTTTACAAAACAGCCAAGGCATACATTATCTACCGGGAGCAGCACAATCAGATCCGGAAAATTGCCATCAATGAAAACGTCGGCCTCATGGAATCTTACATCAGTCGCATGGACTGGAAAGTCAGGGAAAACTCAAACATGAGTTACTCCCTCCAGGGACTGAACAACTACATCTCCTCGGATATCACTGCCGAATACTGGCTCAATAATATCTATCCACCGCCCATCCGGGACGCCCATTATAGCGGAGATATTCATATCCATGATTTAAGCCTTCTGTCCGTATACTGTGTGGGCTGGGATCTGCAGGACCTTCTGCTTGAAGGGTTCAAAGGCGTGGCCGGCAAGGTGGAATCCTCTCCGCCCAAACATTTCAGAAGCGCCCTGGGCCAGGTCGTCAACTTTTTTTATACCTTGCAGGGAGAAGCGGCAGGGGCCCAGGCCATGTCCAATTTTGATACCTTGCTGGCCCCTTTTGTCCGGTATGACGACCTTGAATACAAAGAGGTCAAACAGGCGTTGCAGGAATTTGTTTTCAACATCAATATCCCCACCCGGGTGGGCTTTCAGACGCCTTTTACCAATATCACCATGGACCTGAATGTGCCCGCCATACTCAAGGACACCCCTGTCATCATCGGCGGAAAACACCGGAAAGAGACCTATGCCGCATTCCAGAATGAGATGGATATGATCAATTCAGCCTTTGCAGAAGTGATGATGGAAGGCGATGCCAAGGGCAGGGTATTCACATTCCCCATTCCCACCTACAACATTACTGCAGATTTTAACTGGTCCAATCCCAAATTGGAAAATATCTGGAAAATGACGGGTAAATATGGCATTCCCTATTTCTCCAACTTTGTCAATTCCGACATGAACCCTGATGATGCACGCTCCATGTGCTGCCGGCTCAGACTGGATAACCGGGAGTTGCGCAAGCGTGGCGGCGGGCTTTTTGGTGCAAATCCGTTGACCGGTTCCATCGGGGTTGTTACCTTGAATCTGCCAAGAATCGGGCGCCTTGCCCAGGATGAGGCTGATTTTTTCAGCCGCATGGATACACTGATCGACATAAGTGCAGAATCGTTGGGTATCAAGCGCAAAATTCTTGAAAAGTTCACCGAAGGCGACCTGTACCCCTATTCAAAATTCTATTTGCGACAAATTAAAGAACACACCGGCGTTTACTGGCGCAACCACTTTTCCACCATCGGCGTTCTAGGTATGAATGAAGCCTGCCTTAATTTTCTGGGCACGGACAGTGGCATTGCCACCCCCCGGGGCCAGGCCTTTGCCATAAGAGCCATGGATCATATCCGAAGCAAAATTGAGAGCCTGCAGGAAAGTACCGGTGAAATATTCAACCTGGAGGCAACCCCTGCCGAAGGCACCACATACCGATTTGCCAAACTGGATAAAGAGAAATTCAAACACATTGTCTGCGCCAATGAAGACGAGTTCAAAAATGGTTCCGATCCCTTTTACACCAACTCCACCCATTTGCCGGTAAACTATACCGAAGACTTGTTTGAGGCGCTGGAACTGCAGGACGAGCTGCAGACCAAATACACCGGCGGTACGGTTCAGCACCTGTTCCTGGGTGAGGAAGTCTCAGACATTGAGGTGGTCAAACACATGGTCTCCAAGGTGTCCAACACCTTCCACCTGCCCTATTTTACGTTGACGCCCACCTTCAGTATCTGCCCCTCCCACGGTTATATTTCAGGGGAACATGCCAAATGTGAGATCTGCAATGCCGATACGGAAATCTACTCCAGGGTGGTAGGCTATCTGCGGCCGGTAAGTCAGTGGAACAACGGCAAGCAGACGGAATTTAACATGCGCAAGACCTATGCCGCCCAGAAGATGGCGGCAAAGATTGCGTCATAACCTTTCGGAAAGCATGATCACATGTATATTGGCGGATTTCAAAAAAATTCCCTGATTGATTTTCCGGGAACCATAGCCTGTGTGGTGTTTACCCGGGGATGTAACTTCACCTGCCCCTACTGCCATAATCCGGATCTTGTTGCCGGAACTACCGGCCCCGACAGGCGCGGCAGTTCCGGTTTCGACAACCCGGATCAAGAAGAAATTCTGAAATTTCTGCATAAACGCAAAGGCATAATTGAGGGGGTTGTCGTTACCGGCGGAGAACCGACCCTTCAAGCGGATCTGACTGATTTTATCAAAACGGTCAGGCAGATGGGATACAAAATCAAGCTGGATACCAACGGCACCGCTCCCAGGATACTGGACGCATTTTTTGATCAGGGCCTTGTGGATTATCTGGCCATGGATATTAAAACAGATACAGACCACTATCCCATGGTGATGAAAAATCCAACACAGCTGAATCGGGTTATTGAAAGTATTGCGTTGATCATGAAAAAAGCACCGGCCTATGAATTCAGAACAACATGTGCAAGACCGTTTGTCAGCGCTGATATCATGGAAAATATCGGCAAAATGATCCGGGGGGCAGCATCCTATGTACTCCAGTCCTGTTCCCGAAACGTGGATGTGCTGGATCCGGATTTTGCCGCTGTGGATGATCATTTCCTAAGTGTCGATGATATGGAAGCATTGAAGGCAGCTGTTTTACCCTTTGTGGAGAATACCAGAATACGATAGGGCACAAGGCCCGCTAAATGGAGATTTCAGGTATGAAAAAAATTACCCTTGTATATTTCAGTCCCACCAAAACAACCGAAACCGTGCTTAAGGCCATCACCCAGGGTCTTGGCCAGAGTCTGGAAATCAGTGGTTCGGAAATAACCGCTGTCAACCTCACCCCGCCAAAGATCCGGAGCACCGTGCTTGCTCCCTTTGATGATAATGATATTGTACTGCTGGGGGCGCCTGTATATGCCGGCCGCCTGCCCGCCGATGCCGCTGATTTCTTTAAGAAACTGACGGCGTCCGGCACCCCGGCCATACTCACCGTGGTATACGGGAACAGGGAATATGAAGATGCTTTGCTGGAACTTAAGGATGTTGCGTCGGCATGCGGATTTATCCCTGTTGCCGGGGCTGCCTTTATTGGCGAACACTCCTTTGCAAGCACAGATATTCCCGTTGCCATGAATCGGCCGGATGAAAATGATCTGAAACAGGCCGAAGACTTTGGCAACAATACCGGAACCCTGCTAAAAAAGACCAATGATTTAAAGAAAATTGCCGCCTTGGAAGTACCGGGGAATTTTCCGTACCGGGAGGGCATGGGCACGGGTGCCCCGGACTTTATTGAAGTGACGGATGCGTGCACGGAATGCGGGATTTGTGCCGCGGCGTGTCCGTCAAATGCCATTGATGCGGACAACGGGTTTGCCACCATTGCGGCAGACTGTATTCTGTGCTGCGCCTGTATCAAGGCATGTCCGCAACAGGCAAGGTTGATGAAGGACGGTCCCATCAAAGATAAAGCCATATGGCTGAACGAAACCTGTTCAACCCCTAAACCTGTCCAGGTTTTTTTTGCCGCGCAATCTTGAATTTTTATCTGCACCCAACCGCCTTGATCAGGCCCATAAAGCAGCAAGTCAAGGTGTGCCGTCTCTGCCATTTCGCTTGATAAATCAGACAGTTTATTATAAACTTAAAATGTGTCCGAAATAACTTAACCTGGGAGCGCGGGCGTTCCGCGCGCATCTGGATAAAAAAGGTTTCTAAATGAAATTTTCCTTTAATAAAAAGGATATCCTGGAAGTTCTGGCGAAAATTCAGGGTATCACCGGCAGAAAAACAAATTTAAAAATCACCTCCGACATCTTGATCAAGGCGGATGAGTCAAAGATAACCATCACGGCCAATGACCTTGAAACGGTTTTTACCGGCACCTATGAGGCACAGGTCGAAACCCCCGGGATTCTGTCTATCAACTCAAAAAAATTCTTTGAAATCATCAGGGAATATCCCAATGAAAATATCTGCATCAATGAGGTTGAGAACCGGTGGGTTGAAATAGGAGCCGGCGACAGTGTTTATCACATTGTCTCCTCGGATTATGAAAACTTTCCTGAAACGCCTGTGATTGAAAACGTCAACTTCATAGAAATTGCAGCCCAAGACCTGAAAAAGATGGTGGCTGTCTCTTCTGTGGTGGGATATCAGGGCGAAGAAAAAAGGATCTATGTCCTGGGGTCGCTGATTGAAAAGGCCGTGGTTGAAGAAGAGGACGTGCTGCGGATCGTCTCAACGGATTCAAGACGGCTTCACTGTTTTGATGCGCCGTTTACAGGGGATCTTGATCTGGGGGATTCCCGCGTGATCATCCCCAAAAAAGGGCTGGCCGAACTTGGAAAGTTCATTGATTCTGATATCGAAACCATCAAGGTCGGCGTCAAGAAAAATCATTTTGTGTTCCAGCGGGCTAATGAATCCATAATGATCAAACTGCTTGAAGGCGACTATCCGGACTACAGGCTTGTCATGAATTTTGAGGGCATGATCCCCATTGAAATTGACCGGGCAATGTTTCTGACACTGATGAAACGAGTATCCATCCTTACCTCGGAAGATTATAAAAGCGTTATATTCAACTTCACTGAAAATAATTTGACCGTTACCATCACCAACCCTGAAATCGGCGAGTCAAAAGAACAGTTCATGGTTGGTTTCTCAGGCGAAGAGATAAAAAGCGCCTTTAACCCCAGGTACTTCATGGACGCCCTGAATCTGTTCAAAGACGACATTGTGACATTGAACATCAAAGACAGCAAAAGCCCCTGCATCGTTAAAAGCATGAAAAACAATAACCTTATTTGCGTAATAATGTCCATACATCTATCATGAATAAAAACCAAGGAAGTAAAGATTACGGCGCAGGCGCCATCAAAGTTTTAGAAGGCCTTGAAGCTGTCCGGAAAAGACCGTCCATGTATATCGGCAACGTGGACCTTGAAGGCCTGCATCACTTAGTATATGAGGTGGTGGACAATTGCATTGATGAGGCCATGGCAGGATATTGCGACACGATTCTTGTCACCATCCACGAGGATATGTCGGTGAGTGTGGAGGACAACGGCCGGGGTATCCCGATTGAAATGCACGAGGCCGAAAACATCCCCGCTTGTGAGGTGGTCATGACCAAACTGCATGCCGGCGGCAAATTCGATAAAGAAGCCTATAAAGTTTCCGGCGGCCTGCATGGTGTCGGGATCTCGGTTGTCAATGCCCTGTCCGAGCATCTGACCATGGAGGTGTTCAAAAACGGCAAACTTTACAATCAGACCTATTCTAAAGGCCACAAACTTACTGAACTTCAAATTCTTGGTGATACGGAAAAAAGGGGGACCAGGATTACCTTTTCCCCGGATTTTACCATTATGAATCAAAATGAGTTCAGCTATGAGACCCTGTCCCGACGCATGCGGGAACTGGCCTTTTTGAACAAAGGGGTCAGAATTGTCATTGAAGACGAACGCTCCGCACAGAAATATGAGTTTCATTATGAAGGCGGACTCGTCTCCTTTGTGGAATACCTGAACCGATCCACCTCGGTGCTGCACGATCCCATCCATATTGAAGGGGATAGAAACGATGTACAGGTAGAGGTGGCCATTCAGTACAATGATACCTTCAAGGAGAAGTTGTACTCTTTTGCCAACAATATCAGGACTATTGAAGGCGGATTCCATGTATCCGGTTTTAAAGGCGCCCTGACCCGTACGGTGAATGCCTATATTTCAGGCAATACCAGCTTGCCCAAAAATATGCAGAGCATTAAGATCAGCGGTGATGACATGAGGGAGGGCTTAGCCGTCATCATCTCTGTTAAACTTATGGAGCCCCAGTTTGAAGGCCAGACCAAGACAAAACTGGGCAACAATGAGGTTAAAGGCATTGTTGAATCCCTGCTCAATGAAAAACTGGGTCAGTTTCTGGAAGAAAATCCTAATGTCGCCAAAAAAATCATCGCCAAGGGCGTGGATGCGGCACGGGCCAGGGATGCGGCCAAACGGGCCAGGGAACTTGCCCGTAAAAAAGGGACTTTGCTTGATTCCACTTTGCCGGGCAAACTTGCCGAATGCCAGTTTGCCGACCCTGCAGAGCGTGAATTGTTCCTTGTGGAGGGCGATTCTGCAGGTGGGTCTGCCAAACAAGGCCGGGATCGGCGCTTCCAGGCCATCCTGCCCTTGAAAGGTAAAATTCTCAATGTGGAAAAGGCCCGGTTCGACAAAATTATTCGAAGTGATGAAATAAAAAATATCATTACGGTGCTGGGCACAGGCGCGGGCAGAGAAGAGTACAACATAGAAAAAATCCGCTATCATAAAGTGGTCATCATGACGGATGCGGACGTGGACGGCTCACACATCCGGACCCTGCTTCTCACCTTTTTTTACCGCCAGATGCCGGACCTGATATCAAGTGGCTATCTGTATATTGCCCAGCCGCCGCTTTTCAGGGTGGGATCAAGGAAAAACGGCATATATTTGAAAAATGAAACCGAATACGCCAATTACCTGATCCGCAGAATTTCATCCCAGAAACAGATTCGAATCAACGGTCACGACACGCCTCTGACCGAGGATGAATTCTATGCGTTCCTGCAAAATATGACAGAATACTACAACAACATGAGCCAGCTTCATAAACGCGATTATGATACGGATCTTCTGTTTACCCTGATCTGGAAAGGGGTCAGTTCAAAGCGTTTCCTGGAAGAAAAAACCAACCTGGAAGCGTTGTCCGATATGCTGAAAGATAACGGATACGCACCCCAGCAGATTGAATTTGATGAGGAACGTAACATTTATGAAATGGATATTCTGGACAAAACAGGTCAGACAAAGCTGTTGCGTGTGGGAAGAGACATTCTCAGCACCAGCGATTACCAGAAGATGCGCCAGGCCTATGAAAAAATAAAAAATTTGAACCAGCCCCCCTTTTCTATATCATCAAAGGCGGCTGATGCAAAAACCGTAACGACCCTTGATGATTTAGACGGCCTTTATCAGTTTCTCATGGCCGAAGCCAAAAAGGGGATTAACATACAGCGTTACAAAGGTCTGGGTGAAATGAATGCGGACCAGCTGTGGGACACAACCATGAATCCGGAAAAACGGATTATGCTTAAGGTGGATATTGAAGATGCGGAAAAGGCTGACGAGATATTTACTCTGCTCATGGGTGAAGAGGTAGAACCACGGCGCAATTTTATCCAGAAGCATGCGCTGGAAGTGTCTTCCCTGGATTATTAGGCACTAATTTAGATAGAAAGGAGAGTTTAAGATGGCAGGTTTAAATAAAGTCATACTCATCGGTAATTTGGGAAGAGACCCTGAAATCAGATATACGCAGCAGGGTTTGGCTGTGGTAAATTTTCCAATAGCCACCACCGAAGTCTGGACCGACAGAAATACCGGGGAGCGTCAGGAAAAAACCGAATGGCACAGGATTGTCGTATTCGGTAAACAGGCTGAAACCTGTGAAAAATACCTGTCAAAAGGCAGGCAAGTTTACCTGGAAGGTCGCCTGCAGACCCGGTCCTGGGAAAAAGAGGGTCAGACACAGTACACCACTGAGATTGTCGTTTCAAACGTCATTTTTCTGGGCAGCCGGGATGGTGGCGGGCAGTCCGGTTCAGGAGGTTCAGATTACAAGAGAGGCGGATATCAGAATCAACCGGATTCCGGTGGGGGCGGTGGATATACCCCGAACCGATCTGCGCCCAATTCAGATAATTCCCAGGGCCCGGCCCAGCCCGGCATGCCCGACGGGCCTGATCAAGCCATTCCGGATGATGATATCCCGTTTTGACGATTCATCAATTGAGAACGCCTCTCTTCGACACGTATTCAAAAAAACAGAGGTAACATGGAACACATCGTAGGTGTAGCAGATATGAAAGTCAGCAACCGGACCGATGATACCATTGTGACATACTCGCTTGGTTCATGCATCGGGCTTGTAATTTATGAGCCCCAGGCTGTAGTCGGGGGGATGCTTCACTATATGCTGCCAAGTTCCGCCATTGATGCGGTGAAGGCAGAAAGCAATCCGTTCATGTTCGCCGATACCGGCATTCCCGCGCTGTTCAAACAGATATATGAACTGGGCGCCGAAAAATCAAGAATCAAAGTTTTTGTTGCAGGAGGCGCTGAAATTATGGATCAGGAAGGAATTTTCAATCTCGGCAGACAAAACTATTCTGCACTGATGCAGATATTGACCAAAAATAATGTTTCCATATGGAAACAGGCTGTGGGAGGGTATTCAAACCGGACCGTAAAAATGGAAATTGCCTCTGGAAACATTTATTTAAAAACATCCGGATTAGGGGAGGTGCGGCTATGACCAGCCTGCAAGTACTGATCAAGGAGATAAAAAATCTAAAACCCATCCCTGCCGTGGTCACCTCCCTTTTGGACGTCGTAGATGACCCCAATGCATCCATGCAAGATATTACCAAAATCATGCGGTACGACCCTGCCATTACTGCAGATATTCTTCGAACTGCCAATTCCGCATTCTTTGGTTTGAAACAGCCCGCTGAAACCATCCAGGATGCAGCCATGATGTTGGGCACGAACCATCTTGTGGACCTGGTCATGCTCAAGATAGGCGCCGAGGTAACCAAAGGCCCCCGGAAAGGGTATGATTTAAACGACGGCGCGTTATGGAAATATTCCGTGTCATCGGCCCTCATTGCAAAACAGGTAGCCGACCAGTTGGACCTGCCGAATAAAAACAGCATATTCACAGCCTCGCTTCTCAAGGATATCGGTAAAACCGTTCTGGATAAATTTGTCCATGATGTATTTGATAAGATTTACAATCTGGTGATCAATGAAAATTTCAGTTTTATGGAAGCTGAAAAACATATTATTGGCGTAAACCATGCCGAGCTTGGTGCAATGATTGCCAAAATGTGGAAGTTCTCGCCTAAAATGGTCAAAATTATCCGTAATCATCATCTTACCAGCGAAATTATGGTCAGGGACAAGGATCTTGCCGTGGTCTATCTGTCCGATTGCATATGCATGATGATGGGTATGGGGGTGGGGGCGGACGGACTTGCGTATCGATTCCACCAGCAGGCCATGGATTATATTGGCATTTCAGCCGAAGATACATTGAAAATCATCGCGGATTTCAGCTGCCGGATGGGGGAAGTAGAAGAGCTGTTAAAGGTTGCCTGACTCTTTAATCTGACAACCATGGGCTGATCTGATACCTACCAAGTCAGCCCATGGTTGTTATATATAGAGTTACTTTCGTACCTCAATGCCTTGTTCGGCAAGATGCTGTTTCACCGACTGAATGGGTACTTCTTCCCTGTGAAAAATACCCGCGGCCAATGCCGCTTCAGCCTTTGTATACTTAAACACTTCGGCAAAATGGGCTTCACACCCGGCACCGGAAGAGGCAATCACCGGAATGGTGACATTGCTGCGTACGGCATTGATCAGGTCCAGGTCAAATCCGGAGTTGGTCCCATCCTTATCTATGCAGTTGAGCAGAATTTCACCGGCCCCCAGTTCTTCACAGGTCCTTGCCAGGGCTACGGCATCAATATCCATGGCTTTCCGGCCTCCGCTCACCGTACATTGGTACCAGCAATAAGCTTCGCCGTTGGGGCCTTTTTCTCCGGATGTCACCTTGACCACATGGTGTTTGGGGGCATCTTCCGGGCTGGTGACCCATGCCCTTTGGGGATCAACGGAAATCACCACAGCCTGTGCCCCGTAAACCCTTGAGATCTCTTCAATGGCTGATTTTTTTGTTTTCTGCCCGGATTCAAGGTATGCCATGGCAATATAAACCGCATCCGATCCAATAGAAACCTTATCCGCACCCGCCCTGAAATACCGGGCCGCAACATCCAGGGAGGAATAGTGCCGGTCCTGGGCATCTGTGAATTCACGGATACCACCGCCAATGGTCAAGGGCACAAACACCTGTTTTGAGGTTTGTTCCAGCACCTTTAGCATGGGCATATCCTCCAAAGGGAAATCCCTGAATCCGGTTATATTTAAAAAGGTGATCTCGTCAGCACCCTGCTCGTAATATTTCCGGGCCAACGCCACGGGTTTGCCAAGATTTCTGACGCTGCCCGCTTCCCTGACATCATACTGATCCCCCTTGGTAACCACTAAATCTCCATTGTCGTTGGAACGGACATCCAGGCAGGCGATCACCCGTTTTGACAATCCTTTGGCCGGTATGTCAGCAGGTCCCCGGGCTTTAAGGCTGTCTGAATGAATGAAATTATCAAGCAGCCTCAGGCCGGCAGTCCCGCTTTTTTCCGGATGGAACTGGGTGCCGATAACATTGCCCTGCTGCACAGCCGACGCAAAGGGGTAATCATAGGTGGTGGTGGTCAGAATAACATCGGGGTTTTCAGGCACGATGTGGTAGGAATGGACAAAGTAAAATTTTGTATCCGGATCAACTCCGTCAAGAAAAGGCGAGTCCTGTTTGATATGAATGCCGTTCCACCCGATGTGGGGTACGGACAGTTCCGTTCTAAAGCGTTTCACCCGGCCTTTGAAAAATCCAATGCTTTCATTGGTGGAGATCAGTTCTTCTTCACTGCCTTCAAAAAGGGCTTGCATGCCCACGCAGATGCCCAGAAACGGCCGGTCAGCGTTGAGATATTCACGCAAAGGCGCCACAAAGCCACGGTCATGAAGGATTTCAAGCATAGCCCCATAATTGCCCACACCGGGGAAAATCAGCCTTTCAGCTGCCAGGATATCTTCTGGTTTTTTAACCATGTTAATGCTGCCGCCCATTTTTTCCACAGCATTGATCAGGCTTCGCACATTGCCGGCCCCATAATCTAACACTGTAATTTTCATGATTTTATTCCAGCTGCTGTTGTCATTATCATTTCTTTCCCCGCTCTCTCAGACTTTTTGTTGAATAGGGCATAGTTAATGGTATATCTGGAAAATCTGCAACTTGATGACGGAATTTTTAACCCCCGGAATATTTAATATATGCCTGTGGTTAAAATTTGCCGTGCGCCTTGTATTCGACAAAATTTCCAGGTTCTCGTTCAGACACTATTTATATATCAGAAGCCTTTTAATGTTTCAAATCATCATGCAGCAATTCTAAATTTAATATGTAAAAATATAAAGATCAGATAATGAAAATATGTTACGTTGATTACAAATAAATTTGATAAACACTGGAAATACGAACATGATAACACCGAACAACACCATGAACAGTACCGCAAATCGTGAATTACTTGGCAGCGGCACCTTCAAATTTGCTTGTCATGAGGGCGTGCCCTGCTTTACCCGTTGCTGCCACAATGCCGACATGTATCTTTATCCCTATGACATTGTGCGCATGAAGCAGAACCTTAACATGACCTCGGAAGCGTTTCTGGTTGCCCATACGACAACAGCCATCCGGGACATGCCCACCTTTCCCAATGTGATGTTGAAAATGAGTGACCGGCAGGGCAATCCCTGTACCTTTCTGACAGAAAAGGGGTGCGCGATTTATTCAGACAGACCTTACTCCTGCCGGGCCTATCCCCTGGAACCGGCCATTTATGGTGATGCCGACGGCAGCATGCGCATGCAGTACTATGTCATGCACCATGATTACTGCAAAGGACATGGTGAAGATCAACTCTGGACTGCCAAAGCATGGATGGCGGATCAGGAAATGGAAGCGTATAACGAACCCAACAGTTGCTGGGCCCGTATTGCCGCCCGCTTCCAGGCTAATCCCTTCAGTTCTCAAAACATTGATATCAACAGTCCGCCCATGAAAATGGCTTTCATGGCCAGTTACAACATGGATACTTTCCGCCGTTTTGTTTTTGAAAGCAGTTTTCTATCGCGTTATGTTGTTCCACAGCAACAGCTGGACGCGGTGGAACATGATGACCGGGAGCTGCTCATGCTTGGACTTTCCTGGATCGAACGGTTTTTGTTTAGTGACGGGCCGTTAGAGGAACGCGCCTGAGCCGGGAATATTATTAAAAAGCCCCTGCCTGACTGCCAGGGGCTTGAAAGCGCTATTAAGAGCCTGTTTAAAAGCTGTTAAATTTTCATCTGGTCCATGGCTTTTTTCATCTGCCGGACAGCCTGGCGCAGGCGTTCTTCATTTTCAACCAGGGCCAGACGAAGATATCCTTCTCCCTCTTCGGAGAAACCAGCTCCTGGTGCCACGGCCACATTTCCCTTGTTCATCAGCTGGATGGCAAATTCCATGGAACCCATTTTATCAAAAGGTTCAGGGATTTTTGCCCATACAAACATACCGGCCTTTGGTCTTTCTATATCCCATCCGATTCGTTCAAGACCTGAACAAAGTACATTCCGACGGTTTTCATAGATTTTTGCAATTTCCGGAATGGCATCATCACAGTCCCGGAGCGCAATAATACCTGCCACCTGAATGGCAGAAAAGATACCATAATCAAAATAGCCTTTAATTTTTCCAAGTGCCTCGACAATTTTTTCATTACCAACGCAATACCCAATGCGCCAGCCGGCCATATTGTATGATTTGGAAAAGGATCCAAACTCAACACCGACATCTTTGGCGCCCTCAATTTCCAGAAAACTTGGGGCAACATATCCGTCATAGGTTATTTTGGCGTAGGCAAAGTCATTGATAACCATGAATTTAAACCGCTTGGCAAGCTTTACGATCTCTTTGAAAAAAGCTTTATCCGTTACAACGCCGGTGGGGTTGTGGGGATAATTGAGCATAAGGACCTTTGGCCTAGGATAACAGGCTTCACACACTTTAATGATCCTGTCCAGAAAGCCATTTTCAGGTTCCAGGGGAATTCTCATAACATTAGCACCGGCTATCACCGCGGCATAGATATGGATAGGAAACGCCGGTGCCGGAACCAGAACGCAGTCCCCGGGACCCATGATGGCCAGGCACAAATGAGAAATTCCTTCTTTGGAGCCAATGGTAAAGTAGGTTTCTTTGTCCGCATCCAGATGAATGTTGTAGTGACGGTTATAATATTTGGCAACTTCTCTTTTTAAATTGGGAAGTCCTGAACTTTCCGGATATCTATGGGATTTTGGATCCTTGGCAACGTTTACCAGCTTTTCAATAACCGCATCAGGTGTTGGATCCATAGGGTTTCCCATACCAAGGTCAATGACATCATTCCCATTCCGCCGTTTATCCATTTTCATTTTATTGATCATACCGAAAAGGTAAGGGGGAAGGTAATCCATCCGGGATGCAAACCGAATAATATTGTCTTGTTCCACGTCAAAAGCTCCTAATAATAAATGGTTGAAACTGAAATTAAAATAAAAGGAATATCAGATTTTATTAAACTGATAAAATCAAATTTTATTAAATTAAATTGTGTCCATGTTTTAATGTTAATAATGTTTCACGGGAAACATTATTTTAAAGGGAAATATTCACACTGAACACATCCGGACCTTCCTGGAATATTTTAAGACCTTCCATGATGCCGGTCGCATCTTTGACTTCACGATTACCAGGGCCTAAAATCAGGGGACCTTTAAAACTGCCGGGGATGATCAATTCAGTATCCGGATTTTTCATTGAAATAATAAAAATACCGGTAACTTTTTTTTCCACAATATAGGGAAAGACAATACCGGAAGGAATAAAAAAAGAGTCTTTGCCGGAAAGACCCCACCCATCACATGGTCGGTTGTGACCGAATTTATTCCACCCAAGAAACATCTTGTTTATAAATTCAAGATTTAAGCCCTTAAGATACAGGAAAGATAAGGGGTCTTCATTGTTTTTGCCCCAAAGATGCTTATAAGACCTGATCGTAAATGCTTTTGCTTTTTTTTCCCAGGCTTTGGCATCCACACAAGAATTATTTTCAAAATAAAGATTAGGTTTCATGAGGTATAAATATGGCCAGGTCCGATAAGGACAATACCTTTGCCTTTTCAATTACAGTTTTAGAGTACCGCCCTTTTTCAATATAAACTGTGTGCATTACAATATCCCCAAGGTTGAATTTGATAGGCTGTTACACTCGATGATCAAGTTTTTGTTAATTTGTAACGTCTGCGTTGGAAAAATTTTTTATTCCGTAGCAACCTGTTGAAAAAGCATATAATAAATATTGTAAACAGTGTCCATTCATAAAAAGGAAAACGAAAAAATATTTTCTAAAAAAAGTTTTTTAGCAGACGCTTCCAGCCATAAAAACCGTCGATATTTGCAGATACCTGTGATTTTATCGGTTTTTATTAAAAACATTATTTGTATAAATATTTGAAATTATTTAGAAAATATGTTTTTTTTAGAATAGTTCAAAAAAAAATGAAAAAACTGTTTGACAGCCGTGTCATTTTCAGGCATATTTCGCCGGTCTTCTCGAGGGACAAGCAAAACAGATTTTCTTCGGGAAGTTTTTTTTTGCAAGGTTTGGTCTTTGAAAATTGGTCAGTGAAAAAGAAAAGAGCGGGTCAATGACAATGCGCTTGGGCTTAACAGCTTAAAGTGCAGACCTTAAAAAGTTTTAGTAAAGGATTATAACTGGAGAGTTTGATCCTGGCTCAGAATGAACGCTGGCGGCGTGCTTAACACATGCAAGTCGAACGAGAAAGGGATTGCTTGCAATCCTGA
>DATFIL010000159.1:0-3091 GCA_035270145.1 Desulfobacter sp.
GTCATCCAGATCTTTGCCTCATCAAAGGATTTTGTGATTAACGGCGGGGCATCCTTCCACATACAGACAACCGTGTATTCCTGTTTCATGGAATTGTACTTTATTGTTGCACGGGTTTTAATATCGATGATCTTTTTGTCAAACAGACTGCTTGACGTTTTGTACAAGGTTACATAGAACGTAAACGAGGTGGAAATGCCATTCTCAATGGCCTGGATATTTTTTTCATTAAAAGCATTTTCCACCTTAAAATAAGCAAACAGATCATCCCGCGTGTTGGCCAGTTTGATATGGGAAAGCACAGCTTTATCGCGGGCAAGCGCGTCCCCTGGGGAAACAAAAATAAAGCTTGTAATAAAAAAAACAATTGCAAATAAAAATCTTGTAAGCACACCTTTAATTATCATTGGGATTGGATTTTGATCAGCGCTTTGCCGGGCCGGTTTCCCAGGCCTGCTTTTCATCAAGGAATTTTTTTATAAACAAATGGTTCAGGTGATGCCCGGATTTATGGGTAATAATATGCCCCTGGATGGGCATTCCCAGAAGGGAAAAATCCCCAAGGCAGTCCAGCAGCTTGTGCCGGACAAATTCATCCGGATACCGCAGCCCCCCTTTATTCAAAATTTTATCATTATCAATCACAATAGCATTGTCAAGGCTACCGCCCTTGCCAAGGCTGAATTTTTTCAACAGTTCAAGATCTTTTACAAACCCAAAGGTCCGGGCCCCGCAGATCTTTTGCTCAAAGTTATTTTCTGCCATGTCATAGACAATTTTCTGCAGGCCGATAAGCGGATGGTTAAAATCAATGGTGCAGGAAATTCTGAAACAGGATTCGGGTTCCACCCGGACCCATTTATCTTTTTGCCTGATTTCTATGGGTTCATTCACGATAAAAAGGTGCTTGGGCCTATGCTGCGCCACCACGCCTACGTTGGTTATAGCCCGGGTAAATTCCCTAGCTGACCCATCCATGATGGGGATCTCATAATCGTCCACCTCCACCAGGGCATTATCAATGCCAAGACCTGCAAAACTTGCCATCAAATGCTCAATGGTCGAAACAATGGCACCCTTGTCTCCGATAACCGTGGCAAGACTGGTATCCACCACCTGTTTGAAAAGAGCCGGGATATCAGGGGTTCCGGGAAGATCAAGACGCCGGAATTTAATCCCGTGATTTTCTTCGGCCGGCCGAATGGTCAGTTTTGTCTTTTTACCCGAATGAACGCCCGTCCCCGAAAGGGTCACCTTTTCGGCGATGGTTTGCTGATTATAAAAACTGTTCATTATCCTGTTCCAAAGTGTCTGAATACGATAAAACGTGGTATATATAGCTGATTTGAAAATACAAAGCAAAACAAATGAGAAAAATATTATGATAGCAAAAATGAAATCCTGCGCAGTAAAGGGGTTTGAAGCCATTATTGTGGATGTTGAAGTAGACATCACACTGGGGTTGCCGGTATTCAACATGGTGGGACTGGCTGAAACCGCGGTCCGGGAAAGTCGGGACAGGGTCCGGTCTGCCCTGCAGAATGCCGGATACACCTTCCCCATGGACAGAGTGGTGGTGAACCTGGCGCCTGCGGATTTCAAAAAAGAGGGGACTGGCCTGGACCTTCCCGTGGCGTTGGGAATCCTTTGTGCCCAGGGTTTATTCCAGACATCTTCAGCTGCATCCTGGCTGTTTGCCGGGGAGTTGTCCCTGGACGGGTACCTGCGGCCGGTCAAGGCAGCACTGCCCTTTGCCCTGGCCGCCCGGGATCATGGATTCAAAGGCATTATCCTGCCCAAAGAGAACGGTGCCCAAGCAGCGCTTGTTAAAGATATTCAAGTTCTGGCCCCGGGTCATCTGGCCCAGGTGGTGGATTTTCTGGCAGGAAAGGCAAACCTTGCGCCCCTGGAACCGGATCTGTCCTTGCTTCTGGAGAGCGATGGTGCAGATCGGGAAAACGATTTCTCGCATGTCCGGGGCCAGACCCATGTCAAACGGGCCATGGAAGTAGCGGCAGCAGGCCATCATCATATCCTGCTCAACGGTCCGGCAGGATCAGGAAAAAGCCTGATGGCAAAATGCCTGCCGGGGATTATGCCGGAACCCTCCTTTGAAGAGGCCATGGAAATCGCCAAGGTTTATTCGGTGGCCGGGGTGTCCCGGGAACCGGGCCAACCTTTGGGCGCACGGCCTTTCAGGTCCCCCCACCATTCCATTTCCGATGCCGGCCTTGTGGGCGGCGGCACAGTGCCGAAACCCGGGGAAATCACGCTGTCCCATAACGGTGTACTGTTTCTGGACGAGTTGCCTGAATTCCGGCGCAGTGTGCTGGAAGTGCTGCGCCAGCCCATAGAGGATGGCATCATCACCCTGGCCCGGGCCAACGCCCAAGCTACTTATCCATGCCGTTTTATGCTGGCAGGTGCCATGAATCCCTGCCCCTGCGGCAATCTAACCAATCCGGACAGGGAATGCACCTGCACCCCGGCAAAAATTGAACAGTACAAAAACAAAATTTCAGGCCCGCTCATGGACAGGATGGACATCCTTGTAGAGGTTCCCCGGTTGTCCTTTAATGAAATGACCGCAGACGGAGACCGGGAGTCCTCCAAAGCCATCCGCAAACGGGTGGAAAAGGCCCGGGACATCCAGGCCCGCCGATTTAAAAAAGCCGGGAGAACATGTTTTTCTAATGCAGACATGGGCCCAAAGCTTTTGCAGCAATTTTGTCCCCTGGATGCCCAAAGCCGCCGGGTGGTTGAACAGGCCATGAAACAATTCAACCTTTCCGGACGGGCCTATGCTTCCATATTAAAACTTGCCAGAACCATCGCGGATCTGGCAGACGCCCCCGATATACTTAAACCCCATGTCCTTGAGGCGGTTCAGTACAAACGCCTGGACCAGTCCCGGGATGACTTTAGTCGATCATCTATTTTATAGATGAAATAGTATAAACAAAACATATAAAGGAGAATACGCATGAAAGTTCTTGGATTTAATGGCAGCCCCAATAAAAAGGGAAATACCGCCTGTTCACTGAACATAATTTTTGAAGAGCTGGAAAATGCCGGGATTGAGACGGAGATG
>DATFIL010000160.1:0-6016 GCA_035270145.1 Desulfobacter sp.
CTTGATATTATCGCCTGACATTATTTTTTATATGAAAGTATTGAGTTTTGAGTCGTGAGATTTAGAATAAGCTGTTTTCCTCAATACTCACAACTCAATACTCACAACTTTCATTGTTTGTTGTGTCCGTCAGGACATGGACGTTATATAGCATTTGACTTTAGGGCCATGGACAAGGACCGACCTGTTTTTTACGGGCCTTAAAATGCCAACACGAACCCCTTTCCACAAGAGCGCATTATGATTACTGAAGACGGCATTGTCACCCATGCCACACCTGAAACAGCCTGGATTAAAACCACCCGCTCGGCAGCCTGCGAAAGCTGTTCTTCAAAGGACTCCTGCGGCGTCAGCCACCACCCTTCTGAAGAAATGAACATTATTTTACCAAATACGCTTGGTGTAAAAAAAGGCGACCTTGTGGTTGTGGGCATTGATTCGGCACCCATGCCTTTTTTAAGTTTCCTTCTGTATGTCTTTCCAATTATACTGCTCATCGCTGGCGCACTTATTGGCGATGCCCTTGCCCCTGTTTTGAAAATGAATAGCTCCGCCCTTTCCATGGGATTTGGCTTTTTACTTTTTGTAATTGCTTTTCTCATAATTAGAAAAAAACAAGCCGGTATGTCCAAAAAAGACAAATATAAACCCTTCCTGGTTAGAAAAAAAATCCCACTCAGTTCATGAAAATTGCACCAATATAATAAATAAATTTCCAGCACTTTTTCCTTGTAAATCTAAAATCAATATACTATATACCCTTGCAGTTGTGGGTTCGTCGCTAAACTCTAACCCCTAAAATATTGAGAGAAGAATTATGACATCACAACGAGACCTGAAAATAGCTGTATGCATCATGATCGTTCTTTTAGTCACAGGGATTGTATGTTATGCGTCCTTTTCCCCACCTGTTCCGGATAATCCAGTCAGACTGATGTTTCAGAACAAAGCAGGCAAAGTTTTATTCACTCACCTCATGCACACAGACGACTATTCTTTAGATTGTCTGGACTGCCACCACAACCTTGAATATGACGAAACCTACAACTGCAGCGAGTGTCATGAGGAAGAAGGTGATGAAAGCATGCCGGCCAGGGCTGACGCATTCCACGCCCAGTGCAAGGGATGCCATGAAGATTATGGTGCGGGTCCGGTAGAATGTAATGCATGTCACGCACAATAAATTTTTCAGGATGATGGACATTGATCTGAAAAAATTTAAGGCTTGGCTTAAGATTTTTACAAAACTTAAGGACTAATTATGATTAAACGATCTTTTTTCGCTCTATCCAAACCCAGGTTGACGTATGATCTGCTTGATACGTCCCTGCCATCTGCCGAGGAGTTGGCAATACCCGGCACGCTTACTCTTCTTTTGCCTGAAAAAATCGACCGCGCAAAAAAGGCTTTGATCGGCCCGGGAGATGCTGTCAAAAAAGGACAGAAATTAAAACTGTACGATGACAGCGCACCTTATGTTTTATCTCCTGCGGCAGGTACGATCAAGGGATTTGATTCCTACGCCGATGACTTCGGCAACACTGCGACCTATATAACGATCAAGCCGGATGCATCGGCCAAAGATGATGATCAATGGGCTCAGATAGATTTGGAACAAACGCTTGAATTTGCCGCCGATTATCTTGGGCACATTCCAGGGGCATTGCCTGTTTCAACCCTGACAAACCCAAACTATGATATCAGGACTATTGTTGTGACGGGTGCAGACACGGACATTTTGTGTGATACCTGCCAATTTGTCTGCACCGCATATGCAGGCCTGATGGTCGCCGGGGCCAAGATTCTTAAGGCGATGACCCGGGCCGACCGGATCTGCATTACAGTGCCTGAAAATCTTTCAGCCCAGGTGGATCTTGATGGTTTCAATGTACTCAGGACATCTGATACCTACCCGTCCAATCTGCCCGCCATGGTAATGAAAGATCATTTGGGAAGGGCGCTTTCACCAGGTACGACCCCTGAAGAAGAAGGTGTCTGTTTTATTCGCCCCGAGGCCCTGGTTTCCCTTGCCCGGACCTACGAAACAGGACATCCGGTGTTTGATAAGATCATTACCCTGATTGACAAAGGCGGGCAAAAATACCGGGTCAAGGCGACCATTGGTACGCCCATCAGTAAAATATTTTCCTGTTTTAATGTTCAAATCAATGAACGGGACCGGATTATCATCGGCGGGCCCATGCGCGGCTTTTCTACGTATACGGTTCATCACCCCGTGGTTCCGGATATGGATACAATTATGGTACAGGACAGGGATGTCATCCCCGAATTTATGGATAATACCTGTGTCAATTGCGGTGAGTGCGTCCGCGTCTGTCCGGCCAATGTACCTGTGAATCTGCTGGTACGGTATCTTGAAGCAAACCTTTATGAAGAAGCGGCAGACAGGTTTGATCTGGAATCCTGTATAGAGTGCGGGCTTTGCGGCTATGTATGCAGGGCCAGAATTCCTTTATATCAGTATATCCGTCTGGGCAAACATGAACTGTTGACCCTTCGTGAAAATGCTTGAAGCTGGGAGAAAGCCAATGACAAACACTAAACTGATCGTTTCCCATGCCCCTTTCTGGCATAACGGAGACAGCTTGTTCCAACAGAATCTTAACTTTTTTATCGCCCTTTTACCGGCCGCCATTTTCGGTATTTTTCATTTTGGTGCGCCTGCCCTTGGGGTGCTGGCCCTTGCCACTTCATCAGCTATGCTTTGGGAAGTGATCATGTCGCTCCTCTCCAAGAAAAAAATGGCTATAGCTGATATGGACTCTGCGATCATCGGGCTATTGTTCGGCATGATGGTGCCGGCCACAATGCCTTGGTGGGTTGTAATCACCGGCACATTTTTTGCTGTGATCTTAGGCAAATTTGTATTTGGTGGTACCGGCGGCAATCCCTTCCATCCAACGCTGGTGGGTATTGCAATTCTCACGATGTCCTGGCCCGCCTTCTTTGACTTTGATACGGCTTATGTATCATACCAATTTGATTTCACTGCCCTTGCACCTCTGGCGGCGCTGAAATCCCAGGGTACATACGCTCTGGCCTCCTTTTCCAATTATGATCTGCTCATGGGCAACGAAGTGGGCGGTATCGGTTCCACGTTCGGGCTCGGCATCATAATCGGCGGCATTTATCTGATATTAAAAGGGTATGCACGCTGGGAAATTGTAGCGTCATTCATCGCAGGTATTTTAATTACCGCTACGCTTTTCTTTGTGCTCCATCCAGATACTTATGCCCCTCCCCTGTTTCACCTGCTTTCAGGATATACCCTTATAGGCGCCTTCTTTCTGGCTGTGGAAAATTCATCCTCACCGGTTAATCGTATCCCCATGCTGATTTATGGATTTTTGGGTGGGTTTATGATCATTCTGGTCCGTAATATTGGTATCTATCCAGACGGAACGGTCCTGGCTATCCTGTTGATCAACCTTGTCAATCCATTGATTGACACAATAAGACCCAAAGCTCTTGGAAAGGGGGTGCCCAATGCGTGAGATGTTAAGTATGATTGTGGTACTGACCGTTCTTACGGCAGTATCCGGTGGTCTTCTGGCAGCTGTTAAGGTCAAAACCGAACCCCAAATTGAAGAACAGGTGCTAAAATTTCAAAAAGCCCCTGCCATCAAGGCAATCTTTGCCGATGCGACCAATGACCCCATCAAAGAACGGTTTAATGTCAAGGCTGAAGACACTGAGCTGCAAGTTTTCCCCAGTACTTTGGCAGATGGAATTAAAGCGGTTGCATTTGAAGCAAAGGGCGGCGGATATGGCGGTCCTATCGGGCTGATGGTGGGCGTAAACCTTGACACCGATGAAATTATTGCCGTGCGGGTGACCACCCATGCCGAAACACCAGGCATCGGTTCCAGGGCCAAAGAAGACCTTTCCTTTGTAGGCCAGTTTGCCGGCATGTCCATGGCATCAAATTTTGACATAAAAGGCCGGGGCGGCGATATTGATGCCATGTCCGGGGCTACGGTGACATCCGCTGGTGTCAGCCAGGCCGCAGTGGCAGCCCAGGATCTATACAAGAAACTGAAACCTGAAATTGTTAAACAGATGAATTAATAAGGTCATTCAGGAGAGATAATTATGGCACAATCCCTGGTAAAAGAATTTACAAAAGGACTTTGGGCTGAGATTCCCTTGTTCCGGCTGGTCCTTGGGCTATGCCCGGCCCTTGCCGTGACCAAAACTTGCGAGAACGGTATCGGCATGGGGATGGCGACCACCTTTGTCCTTTTGTTTTCAAACATTTTGGTCTCCATGCTTAGAAATATAATTCCGACAAAGGTCAGAATTGCCTGCTACATCGTCATTATAGCAACTTTTGTAACCATCGTTGAATTTGTGATGCAGGCATATACCTATGAACTGTTCCTGAAACTCGGTATTTTCATACCCTTGATCGTTGTAAACTGTGTCGTATTAGGCCGGGCCGAGGCGTTTGCCGGAAAAAATACCGTAATGCTCTCGGCTGCAGACGGTCTTGGCATGGGTATCGGGTTTACTTTGGCTCTGTCTTCCCTTGGCGCGGTACGCGAGCTTATCGGTGCCGGTACCCTGACCATTTGGGGCGGCACGCCTCTTTTTACAATCGGGCATGGATATATTCCTTTTCAATTTATGGTTGAAGGCCCCGGCGCATTTGTGGGCCTGGGTATGATGCTTTGCCTGATGAATCTCATCGGAAAAAAATAAGGTAAGGAGATATTAATATGGGTGATTTATTTGTCCTGGCAATTAGTTGTATTTTCATTAACAATATTGTCCTTGCCCAATATCTAGGCAACTGTCCTTTTCTAGGCACCTCCAAAAAGATGGAAACTGCCCTAGGCATGGCAATGGCTGTTATATTTGTTCTGGTCATGGCAGGCATGATAACCTGGATTGTGGATACATATCTGCTCAAGGCCCTAGATGTTGAATTTCTGCGGACAGTGTCTTTTATTCTGGTTATCGCGTCTCTGGTTCAATTCGTGGAAATGTTTTTAAAAAAGAGTATCCCGGGGCTCTATGCAGGCCTTGGTATCTTTCTTCCACTGATCACAACCAACTGTGCGGTTATGGGTGTGTGTCTGATCAACATCAAGGAAGAATACACCTTTATTCAGGCGCTGGTATCGTCTTTTGCCTATGCCGTAGGTTTTGGTCTTGCGCTTATTCTGTTCGCCGGCGTCAGGGAACGCGTTGTCCTTGCCCGGGTACCAAAAGCGTTACAGGATACCTCTATCGGCCTTATAACGGCGGGTATGATCGCATTGGTCTTCACCGTTTTCAGGGGCATGGTTTAGTTTAAACAGAAAATATAATATTAAGGTGATTGTATGATTCCAGCTATACTGCTAATGCTGGGCATTGGCGCAACATGCGGCATCGTGCTCAGTCTTTCATCCAAAATTTTTTATGTGTATGAAGACCCCAGAATTGCACAGGTAGAAAACAATCTTGCAGGCGCAAACTGCGGTGGTTGTGGATATGCAGGCTGTTCTGCAGCTGCAGAAGCCGTTGTGGCGGGCAAAGAACCGCCAACCGTTTGCATTATTAATTCCAAGGAAGGGGTTGAGGGTGTTTCTCGTATTATGGGCGTAGATGCGGGGGCGGCTGAAGCACCGTTATCCTATAATTTGTGTGAGGGCGGCAACCGGGCTGAAAATAAATACCACTACATGGGTGTTTCATCATGTAAAGCCATGGCTGCTGTTTTTGGTGGACACAGGGTGTGTACGGTTGGTTGTATCGGTCTTGGGGACTGTGTCAAGGCATGCCAGTTTGATGCACTTGACATGGGACCGGATGGGTATCCCGTGGTTGATGACGCTAAATGTGTCGGTTGCGGCGCCTGCCAGAAAGCCTGTCCCAAAGATATTATTCAAGTCAAGACCCTGAGCGAAAAACTAATGGAATTCAACCAGGAGCAAGGTGCTTTGGCACCATGTTCCCAGACCTGTCCTGCTGAAATCAATATTCCAAAATATATCAGTGAAATAAAAGC
>DATFIL010000161.1:0-2077 GCA_035270145.1 Desulfobacter sp.
AAAAACCGAGTTCAACGTAAATGACAGACCCGTCTGCATGTAAAGATTTCGTAGGCAAGAACGTCCCAACATACTTTGTTTCCCCCCTTTGTATCGCTTGTTCATATCCGTGCCAATGCACCTTTCGTAAGTTTTGCGGAACTATAATGTCTAAGTTTGATCCGATTGCTTCCTCTTTGCTAAATCCAAAAATACGCTCAGCCGCCAGATTCCATACACGTATTATCCCTTCAGTATCGGCAAATATAATTGCATCGGGATTTTGCTCTATAAGATTGTCCATGAATTCGTCGTTCATATTTACATCCTCTCCGTATCCTTAGGCAGCTTTTCAGAGCCTGTTTAAGCAAGATCTTTCATGTCTTTGAGGTCATGGCCCGAGATCAGAATTCCTGAAGGTTGGCGGTATCTTCGGGCTTTCCGCAGACACCGTTTACGGTGTAGCCGATGTTTTTGGCGGTTTCCTGACATTGAAAACAAAACATGATTATTTGCTCCTTTTTTGGGTTATGATACGGATTTAGATAAAATTAAACATTCGATGATCGAGTAAACAGGTTGTTTTTATCTATAGTCGTTTTCTTTGTGTTTCCGGGCGATGGCACCTGCCAGATCATCCAGGGCATTGAATACACTTGCGGTTGGGACGCCTTTGCAGAGAACCGGATCAATCACCTCGACCTTAAGGTTGGGAATCATACCGGCAAGGGTATCCACGGTCTTGCCACCCCAGCCATAGGAGCCCACCACAGAGAGGAACTTTGTGGTGGGCCGCAGGGCGTTGGCCAGAAATGCAGCATAGGCGGCATAAGGATGGGGGCCGGCCAGGATGGTGGGGGTGCCCACGACAATGGTGGCGGCGTCCCTCAGGGCCATGGCCAGTTTTCCAATATCGGTGACAGCCAGGTTAAACTGTTCCACCCGAACCCCCTTGTCCACCAGGTCCGCCACAAGGTGCTCCACCATGAGTCTTGTACTTTCGTGCATGGATACATAGGGGATAACAACGGTGTTCTTGGGAGTACCCTTTGTCCACTTTTTATATGCATCAAGAATAAAACTGGAATCGGGAAATATCTGGCCGTGACCCGGAGCGATCATTTCAATATCATAGGGGGCCAACTTTTCCACATTTTTTTTAATGATGCTTCTAAAGGGCATCATGATTTCGGCAAAATACCGTTTGGCAGCCTCGTACACCCGGCCCTGATCCGTAACAAACAGGTCGCTTGAGGCAATATGGGAACCGAAAAAATCGCAACTGAAAAGAATTTTATCCTCTTCCAGAAAGGTCACCATGGTTTCAGGCCAGTGAACCCAGGGGGTAAAAATAAATTTCAGGGTTTTATCCCCCAAAGAGATTGTCTCCCCGTCTTCTATGGAAACGAAAAAATTTTCCGGGATATCCAGAAGATCCTTGAGAAGGTCCTTGGCCTTGGGCGTGGATATGAGTTTAGCATTGGGATATTTTTCAAGGACCTGCATGATCGTTCCTGAATGGTCCTGTTCCGCGTGGTTTGAAATGATGTAATCGATATTTTTGACCCCTTCAAGCTGGGCCATAAATTCTTTGGCCATGGGGGGATCAACGGTGTCAATTAATGCCGTTTTCTCACTTCCTTTAATAAGATAAGCGTTGTAGCTGGTCCCATCCGGAAGGGGAACAAGGGCGTCAAACAGTCGGCGGTCCCAATCCACTGAGCCCATCCAGTAAACGCCTTCTTTGATCTTTCGTGCTTTCATACGGTTTCTCCTATTTTATGGTTTGTGTTCTTGAATTGATTGATATGGCTGTATTTTGAATGACCCTGTTAATCTGATCGACCAGATGATTCAGATTAAGTCCATATTCTTCGACAATATCCGTTACCGTGTGAAAGGTCTCTGCCGGGTAGCCGATACAGAGCAGCCCCATATCCATAAATAATTTGATAAGCGTCGGATATTGGTCTATTAATTCTTTGATCGTGATGTTTCTTAACTCAGAACTGTTCAAAATCATTTTCCTTTTAAATAATGCCCATACCCTAAAAATCAGAAACCTAAGGCACCTGGACATTTGATTCAGCGCTGCCCG
>DATFIL010000162.1:0-2698 GCA_035270145.1 Desulfobacter sp.
ACCATGCGCGGCCCGGCATAAAAATCGTGGTCCGGTTCTTCATTATTCCTGTGAAACGGGTATTGCTTATAAAAATCCACTGGTCCCTGGGAAAGCTGAGCCTGCATACCCGGTCCGTCTCCTGTAATTATTTCAGCGATATCATGGCAGCTGCCGCCCCGTTCAGCCCCTGCGCTTTTTTTTGATTTAACCGTTGCTTGAACAGTGACGGGAAAGGTGCAAAGCGGATGATTTCGATCTCCGGTGATCCGGCCTTGGTCCTTTGCCACGATGCGAAAGGGGGTGAGGTTCAGACTAAAGCAGTTGAACGGTCCCCGGGCAAAGCCGATGGGGTAGAACCGCCCCAGTTCCGGTTGAATTTTTTTTCCTGAACAAGCGGCGTCAAACTGGTTTTGGGAAAAGGTTTCGACCCTTTTTTCAGAATAGGGCTGGACCAGCGTGCCGGCAGCAAAATCCACGGCATGGAATTGTCCCGGTTCCAGACGGGACAGGGGCTCATCCAGACCGGCAGGGAAAATATCCCGCCGGAAATTGATTCCTCTCACAAAGGTGGTATCTGTGTGGCTGATCTTTCCGTTATTCCAGTGGAGGGAGAATTCTATGGATGCAAGGTCTTTGTTATTCATTGTATTTCTGGTAAAAGGTTATGAATTTTTATACAATAATGTTTGAATAAACTAATTCGTATGCGGAAAAATGTCAAATACAAGAGATGATACACGCCAAGTATGTCGAAAAAAAATTTCCGCAAACAGAAGTCATGAGCTTTCTAAACCTGTGGTCAGAATTGAATAAGTCATGGGTGGGATGATAAATGAGAACTGATTTATTCCAAGAAAAACTTTCGAAATTACTTCCCAGGGGAAAGTCTATGTTTGGGCTACCTTGGCCGTTGCCGTAGAATTCGTCATATGAGGGACCTGTGAGTTTGACAGCATTATATAAGGGCCATTTTATAGATACGCCCACACCCGACGAATTCAGGGTAAGAAACGACGCTCTCGCCATCGTCGAGGCAGGGAAGCTTCTTTCCCTGGAGAGGAAGGTGCCGGCCCGGTTTTCTTCTCTTCCTGTAAAGGATTTGGGAGAGGGGGTCGTTATTCCTTCTTTTATTGATCTGCATGTGCATGCCCCCCAGCATATGCAGATGGGGGCGGGGCTGGATCTGGGGTTGCTCGATTGGTTGGAAAATTATACCTATCCCGGAGAGTCCCGCTTTGCTGATGAAAATTATGCCCGGACGCTTTATCCTTTGTTTGCTGCCGAACTGCTGCGGCAGGGCAGCCTCCGGTCTGTGGTTTACGGTACGGTTCATTTGGAATCGACCCTGATTCTGGCGCAAGCCCTCGAAAAGGCCGGACTGATAGCCTTTGTGGGTAAGGTCAACATGGATCGGAATGCGCCTGATGATCTTAAGGAGACCTCCGAAGTCTCGTTCAAAGGCAGTGAATCGTTCTGCCGGAGATTGGCGGGGCAGGGCAGGGTCCGGCCCATAGTGACCCCTCGTTTTGCCCCGAGCTGCACGGAAAAGCTCATGAAAGACCTGGGCCGGATCGCTCAACGGTTGGATCTACCGGTCCAGTCCCACCTTTCCGAAACCCTCGCCGAAGTTCAATGGGTTTCTCAGCTTTTCCCCGAAAGCCGAAGCTATACCCATGTCTATAATGACTACAGCCTCTTGGGTCCGGCTAGCTTGATGGCCCACGCCATTTTTTTAAGTGATGAGGAAATTGATCTGATCATGGAACGGAAAGCCACACTGGTTCACTGCCCCAGCGCCAATATCAATTTGAGCAGCGGCATCATGCCGCTGGGCCGCTATTTGGACAGGGGTGTCAACCTGGGACTGGGCTCCGATGTGGGTGCCGGGCATACCCTTGCCATGTATCGGTCGGTTGTTCAAGCGGTACAGGTTTCCAAGCTGCTTCGGATTTTGCGGCCCGAAGAGAACCACAGAGCGGTAACCCTTTCGGAAGCCTTTTATTTGGCCACCATGGGAAATGGTAAATTTTTCACCCGTCAGGGATGGGGGCCTTGTGGGGCCTTTGAGCCGGGTATGAGTTTTGACGCCCTTTCCATTGATATGGGAGTGCCTGAAGCGGTCGAGATGTCTTGTCTCAATCAATTGGAGCGCTTTCTCTACGCCGGGGACGACAGACATATTAAAATACGGATTTTAGCAGGTAAGGACGTGTCAACCACCCCACCCTGAAGGACGGGGCTTGAAACCGAGCTTCGTTCGTCAGGGATCGGTTGACCAGGGGAATATTTTCAACTATTGGCAAAGTTATTTAAAGGAGAATATTAGAAGTTGTATAGAGCGCTAAACACCGACGACGGGATGCTTCCTCAGTCCCGTCCGCTTGAATCCCGGGTTGCAGACAACCGAGGGGCCGGACGAAACGGGTCCGGGAATAGAGCCGCTATACAACAATCCCGAGGGGAGAGTTCTGCCAATGCCAAGGCAGAACCGTCACCAGCATTAGCTGAGAACGGCGTAAGCCGTGTTTTTGTATTAGACAAAAGAGGTAAACCTTTAATGCCGTGTCATCCAGCTAGAGCAAGAAAGTTTTTGGCTAAAGGCAGGGCAAGGATTCATCAGCAATTCCCATTTACCATTCGACTCATTGATAGAATCCTGGAAGAGAGTGATGTCCAGCCTGTTCATGTTAAAATTGATCCCGGGGCCAATACAACC
>DATFIL010000163.1:0-2789 GCA_035270145.1 Desulfobacter sp.
GGCAACCCAAGTAGTGTATTCAAGGAGGATAACATGGGAATAGAAGTAGGCGGCCTTTTCGGGCTGATCATTTTAATCGCAGATATATGGGCTTAAGAGGTGCAGAATCACTTCAATCTGGATAGTGTCATCTTTGCCGCAGGTCAGCATATTGTGTACAAGGGGAATACCATCTGAAAACCGGGCATCCACCACATTTCCTCTGATCGAAATGACCACTCCTGTATTCGCATCTGATGTTATATCTGAAGACATCGTTGTTCTGCACCTCTTAAGCCCATATATCTGCGATTAAAATGATCAGCCCGAAAAGGCCGCCTACTTCTATTCCCATGTTATCCTCCTTGAATACACTACTTGGGTTGCCAGTTGTGTTCCCCTTTTTTATATTTCTGTTTTACTGCTGCCCAGGCAACTTTATGAGAAACTTCTTCCCGGGAATCGTTTTCCTGTCTGTCTTCGGGGTCCTCATACTGCTCCCAGGCATTATTGAATGCCGCCAGGTAGATTTCTCTAGCATGTTTGGGCAGTACCTGTCGAACCGATTTCGGCAGATCTTTCAAATTCTTATAAGGCATATCGCCGCTCCTCAATGGTTTGTTGCGTTCCGGCTATGCCGGCTATGTATCCTGTGATTCAGGGGCGGAAAGTCCGGCCGTCAAAGACCAGCGCATTCCCTCTTCTATGGAGATATCCAGATAACGAACACTGTTCTTGGGAACGATAAAACAATACCCTCCGATCTGAGAACTCCACTGGACGTACACCACCAGGTGGTCATCCGGCAAAAAACCCTCGGGAAGACCATCAGTCCCTTCTCTTGTCACGAATCCCAGGGTTTCCATATTTGTATTAGGAACGGTGACCATCACCGGCCTGCCTAATTTTTTTTCCATATCACCGCCCACCAGTCCCATTAAATCCTTGACAGGGGCATACACATTGCCGAAAAGCGGAATTTTACGCAGGGTTTTGTCGGCTGTCCTGAAGAGCTTGCGGGTCAGCCAGGGATACATGAGCAATCCGGCAACAAAAACCAATGCAATGATCGTTAAAAGACCCATACCGGGAATATAAGCCCCCGACGGCAGTATCGTGGTCAATATACCTTTTACCGCTCCTTCGGAACTGCGGATCATCCACACCATAACATACAATGCAACAGCAATGGGCAGCACGATGGAAAGGCCTTTGATAAAAAGCTTTGACAAGGTACTGTGTAAATTCATGTCATTATTTTCTCCATCTGGGTCGAACAGATTGAATAAACTTAATATACGGAAAGGGTAGTCTTTCCAGGCCTATAAATGAATCCGTAAAAACCTGTATATCTGATGAAATAAAGCTGTAACTCGACTATCCGATATAGTCCCTGACCTTCTAAAATTCAGACCTCTTTACGTTGACCTCTTTTTTCCAGGGGGCATGGCATCGGTGATGGAACCGTCCACCATTTCAGAGGCAAAGGCAAATGTTTCCGACAGGGTGGGATGGGCATGGATGGTCCTGGCGATATCCCGGGCATTCGCCCCCATTTCCAGGGCCAGCACTGCTTCCTGGATGAGTTCACCACTATTTATGCCGCAGATGCCGGCCCCCACGAGCCGACCGGTTTCTTTGGAGAACAAAACCTTGGTGGTCCCGATTGCCGCATCCGCTGACAGGGCCCGGCTACTGGCGCCCCAGGGAAATTTCCCTTTTTCGTATTCAATATTGTTTTCTTTGGCGGCTGTTTCCGTCAAACCGACCCAGGCCACCTCGGGAATGGTGTAGGCCACCGAGGGAATGCCCATGGCGTCAAAGGCGGCAGCGCGGCCTGCACAGACTTCGGCGGCCACCTTTCCCTGGTGGGTGGCCTTGTGAGCAAGCATGGGCTCTCCCACCAGGTCGCCGACGGCGAAAATATTGTCAATTTGGGTGCGCTGCCGCTGATCCACCCGGACAAACCCGTTTGTATCAGTGCTCAGACCAATATTTTCAAGGCCGATACGCCCGCTGTTGGGCCTGCGGCCCACAGCCACGAGAACGGCATCGTATTCCCCAGTCTTGTCCTCCCCAGCCTGTTCAACACCCACGGTCACCGCCTTGTCTTCCGTACTGATACCGGTGACCTTTGCCCGGGTCAGAATGGTGTATAGCTTTTTGAGCTTGAGAAAAAGCGGCTGAACCAAATCCTTGTCCGCCGGCGGAAGAATCCGGTCCGCCATTTCCACAATGGTGATTTTTGATCCCAAAGCATGATAAACCTGCGCCATTTCAAGGCCAATGACGCCTCCACCCACCACCAGCAGTCGTTTGGGAATAAAATTGAGATCCAGGGCATCGGTGGCATCCCAGATCAGGGGATGATCCGGTTGATCCGGCAGTGTCACCGGCCTGGACCCTGTGGCCACGATACACCGGTCAAACCGGATCTGCTCTTCACCCTGCTCCGTCGTGACCTTCAGGGTATGCCGGTCCTCAAACACCCCGGTACCGGAGATACGGACAACCTTCCGTGATTCGGCCAGTCCGTCCAGGCCGTCGGTGAGCTGTTTTATCACCGCATTCTTTTTGGCGCGCAGATCGTTAAGGTTAATATCGGGCGGCCCATACCCGATGCCGAATGCTGTTATATTCCGGGCGTCTTCAATGACCTTGGCACAATGCAGCAGGGTCTTTGAAGGGATGCAGCCGGCGTTGAGGCAGACACCGCCCAGCTGCTTTCTGTTTTCCACCAAACAGACATGGAGACCGAGATCAGCGGCACGGAATGCCGCTGTGTAGCCCCCTGGTCCGCCGCCCAACAC
>DATFIL010000164.1:0-2759 GCA_035270145.1 Desulfobacter sp.
AATGGTTAAACGAGATACTGCATTCAGTTTGAAATCACACTTCCTTGATTATCAAGGGTTTTGGATGAATCGGGATGTCCATTTTTTATCTCAATAAAATTAAACACTTATCGTCGTTTTTGGAAAAGCATGTCAGGCGTCAGAAATAATGATAAAAATTTGCGAAATTTGTCATATTAAGACGATATTTGACTATATTTTTGCTAACAGTTAAAAACCCTTTATACAGCCTGTCCATGCATTCCGGACAGATCCCGTGAGTAAAGGTCAGATGGGAGTGGGTCTCAAGATAGCTGTCCACATCATTCCAGAATCCCTTGTCATCCCGGATTTTTTTGCAACGTGAACACATGGGCAAAAGCTTACGCAGGGTTTTAAGTTCTATATGGGTTTCTATATTGGGTTTTGATGCGGGCCAAAAGTTCAGCTGAATGAAAGGGTTTTGTAACATAATCCACCCCGCCCACATCAAAGCCCTTTACAATATCCTGGGCATCGGACTTGGCCGTTAAAAAAATTATCGGAATATGGCGGCTAGGAAGTCCGGCCTTCAACTTTTCACAGACCTCGTACCCATCCATCTCCGGCATCATGACATCTAAAAGGATGAGATCCGGAAATTCGGACTTTACAAACATCAGGGCCTGGGCCCACTCTGGGCTATGGCAACTTCATATCCATTATTTGAGAGCAATTTCCCAAGAAGCTGAAGATTCTGAGGTTTATCATCCACTGTCAAAATGAGGCTTTTATTGACCATTGCCATGCGCCAGGAACAACCTTACGAATTAATCACAGTCGCAGGATCCGCAACAACCTGAATCGCAGTCCCCGCCTTGGGGGCCGCAATTGTTTGCCGGGGGTTCCAGCCCGGTTTCAGCAATGGTGATATCAAAAATAAGGGTTTTACCGGCCAGGACATGGTTTACGTCCATGGTGACACTTGTCTCGTTTATACTTGCAATCCGTGCAGGAACCGGCTGACCTGCCGGATTCTGAAGTTGAAGTTCAAGGCCTTCTTTCAGGTCCATCTCCGGGGGGAACTGCTCCCTTGGAATGTCCACCATGGCACTTTCGTCTCTTGGACCGTATCCCATTTCAGGCGGAACGGTCACGGTTTTTGATTCCCCTTTTTTCATTCCGATGACGGCCTGATCAAATCCTTTGATCAGCATACCGGTATCAACGGTGAAGGTCAACGGCTGTCTGCCTTCGGAAGAGTCAAACACGTCCCCGCTTTCAAATTTTCCCGTATAATCCACGGCAATGGTATCCCCTGATTTAATTGCTTCGCTCATAAGTCTTTTCCTTCCAGCCGGTGGCAGTTCCGACTGTTATGGTGGTTTTCCGGAACGTTTGCCCGAAAAAATTCAACCATCCTTTTTTAAGGATGGTTTAAACAAATCAGCTGAAATAATAGGGGAAAAACGGGAAAATGTCCAAAAGTATTTTAAGATTTGATATTATTCTGTTGAACAAATTCCCTAAAAACTTGATGATCGAGTTACAGCTTAAACTTGCCGACCATCTCGTTAAGACTTTCCGCCAGCTTGGATAATTCCAGGGCACTTTCATTTATCTGTTTGGTGCCGGCCGTGATTTCATCTGCAGACTGACTGACCTGGTGGACATCTTCAGTGACCTCATTTGCCACTGTGGAGGTCTGATTGACATTCTCATTGACCTCTTGAACACCGGTGGCTGCCTGGCTGACATTATCGGAGATTTCCTGGGTTGTGGCAGACTGCTCTTCAATGGCAGAGGCAACCGATGTGACAATCGAATTAATATCGTCAATGATTTTTACAATTGTCTTTATTGCGTCTACAGACTCCGTGGTTGTTGTCTGAACCTCGCCGATTTTCAAACCGATTTCGTCAGTTGCCTGGGCCGTCTGCCGTGCAAGTTCCTTAATTTCACCGGCCACAACAGCAAAGCCTTTACCGGCTTCTCCGGCTCTGGCAGCCTCTATGGTTGCATTCAGCGCCAGAAGATTGGTCTGTTCAGAAATATCGGATATCGTTTCGGTCACTTTGCTGATCTCGGTTGCTGCCCGACCTAACGCATCCACTTTTTCGGAAATGTGTTCGGCTTTTTCAACGGCCTGGGTCGTTGTCTGGCTTCCCTTGGCGGTATTGGTTGAAATTTCATTGATGGTTGCAGACATCTGTTCTGCAGCGGCGACAATCATCTGCAGGTTGGCACTTGTCTGTTCTGTGGCGGCAGCCACACTGTTCATCGCCGTTGCCATCTCTTCTGCGGCTGAAGAAACGTTGTTTGCTTTCTGGGAGGACTGTTCTGCACCGGATGTCATCTGCTGGGATACTGTCGACAGTTCCGTGGAAGACGATGTCAACGTCTGAACCCCTTGTGAAATGTCCGCAAACATATTTTTCAAATTGTCAGTCATTTGTTTCATACTGGCATACACACCACAGAGCGGTTTTCCGTTGGTTTTGAATTCATATGTGAGATCACCGGCCGCAATCCGGTCGGCCACTTTCGCGATTTCAGACGGGTCATTTCCCAGAAGCGCCATGATGCCTCGAACAAACCACAGGACCGCCACGATCGTCAGGACCAGAAAAATACAGCCCACGGTCAGCACCATATTGCGAATCGAAACCACAGGCGCTAAAAACTCCGATTCATCCTGGGTGACCACAAGGCTCCAGCCTGTGGCAGGTACAGGTGCGAAACCGGCAATCTTATCAACCCCCTTAAAGTGATACCCCTCAACACCTGTTTCCTGGGCCAGC
>DATFIL010000165.1:0-6364 GCA_035270145.1 Desulfobacter sp.
TTTGTTAAAAATATACCTGACATCGGCAATGGTCCGGTTTTTGTTATCCGTGAGGCATTCCACCATCACGGCTACGCCGCCGGGTCCGTATCCTTCATACATGATTTCCTCGTAATTAACCCCGTCCATGTCTCCAGTGCCCTTTTTAATGGCCCGGTCCACATTGTCCTTGGGCATATTCTGGGCTTTGGCCGAGTCAATGGCATGACGCAACCGGGGGTTGGCCATGGGATCACCTCCGCCCATACGGGCAGCCACTGTAATTTCCTTAATCAGCTTGGTAAATATCTTTGCCCGTTTTTTATCGGCCGCACCTTTCTTATGTTTAATGGTCGACCATTTGCTATGTCCTGACATGGATGTTGCCTCCTTATGTTGTCTTTTCTTTTCCGATGATATAAATTTCTTTGCTTTGTTTTCTGCAGCTTTCGGGTTTAAACACCCGGCACGCCTTAAACGCTGCCTTCACTTCCTGCTCAAACGTTTTAAAGTCGTTCCCCTGGAAAATTTTGCACACAAAATTACCCTGAAAAGCCAAATTTTTCAAGGCCGTGTCAAGGGCCATGCGGCACAGTTCAAAGGAGCGGATGGCATCCACATCTTTTCTGCCTGTGGTGGCCGGGGCCATGTCACTGAGCACGACGTTAAACGCACCGGTATGAGACTCAATAAACGCGGGGTTTTCGGGTTTAAGAATATCATCCTGGATGGTTAATGCATTGGGCGGCAGTTTGGTTTCAACCGCTTTTAAATCAATGCCGAGCACGCGGCCCTTGTTACCCACAAGTTTTGCCGCATAAAGGGTCCAGGATCCAGGTGAACACCCAAGATCAAGCACGGTGTCTCCTTTTTTGATAATCTGAAATCTGTTCTGAATATCTTCAAGCTTGAACACGGACCGGGCAGGATAGCCCATGGATTTGGCCTTTTGCGTGAGATGGTCCGCCCATTGGCCGTTCCTGCCCCCCTTTTTTTGGGGCTTTGCCCCTTTTGTCGGCTTTTTTTTACCCTTCAAACAAAACCTCCACGGCATCCCTTAAAAAACTGACGCTTTCAATGGCCATGCCTTTTGTTTTTGATAATTGCTTCATCGTGGCCGTGGGTACAAGACACCGTGTGAATCCCATTTTGGCGGCTTCTTTGATCCTGGCCTGGGCATGGCTTACCGCCCGTATCTCGCCGGTAAGACCGATTTCGCCGATCAGGGTGGTCTCCTTGTGCACAGGGCGGTCCAGAAAGCTTGAGGCCAGCGCGGCGGCAATGGCAAGATCAGCCGAGGGTTCGGTGATGCGGACCCCGCCCGTGACATTCATAAAAATGTCCAGGCCGGCCAGGTTCATGCCCAGGCGTTTTTCCATCACCGCCACAATCAGGGCCACCCGGTTGCTGTCCAGTCCTAAAACCGTTCGCCGGGGCGTGCCAAGTCCCGACGTGGAGACCAGGCCCTGGATTTCGACTAGAATAGGGCGGGACCCTTCCATACTGGCCGTCACCACGGAGCCCGGGGCCACCACGGCCCGTTCAGACAAAAACACAGCCGACGGGTTCGGCACCTGGGTCAATCCCTGGTCCCGCATTTCAAACACCCCGATTTCATTGGTGGAACCGAAACGATTTTTTACGGCCCGAAGAATTCGAAAAATATGGTTTTTATCCCCTTCAAAATAGAGCACCGTGTCCACCATGTGCTCCATGATTCTGGGCCCTGCAATGGCGCCGCCCTTGGTAACATGTCCCACAAGAAAAATCGGTAGTCCTATGGTTTTGGACAGGCGCATGAACTGCATGGATGCTTCTCTGATCTGGGTGATGCTGCCCGGGGTTGACGTGACCTGGGGGTGAAATACGGTTTGAATGGAATCCACAACCATGGCGTCATATTGATCTTTTTCCGCTATGGCAAGAATCGCCTCAAGATCGGTTTCAGAGACCACAAACAAAGAACTGCCCAAAGATCCCAGGCGTTTTCCCCGCATGGAAAGCTGCCCTATGGACTCCTCTCCGGATACATACAGACATTTTTTCCCGGCCTTTGCCAGGGTGGACAATACCTGGAGCATGAGCGTGGATTTACCGATCCCGGGGTCACCGCCAATAAGCACCAGGGAACCGCTTACAATTCCGCCGCCCAGGACCCGGTCAAATTCATTGATGCCGGTGTCCATACGCTGGGACGTGGCGGCCTTAACGGACTCAATGGGTACGGGTCTGGCGGCGATGGCCGGCCGGCCCGCACCTGCCACACCCGGGGTCTGGGCCACCAGGGTCTCCTCAATAAGACTGTCCCAGTCCCCACAGTCCGGGCATTGGCCCATCCATTTCGGTGTCTGTGTTCCGCAGGTTTTACAGCGGAATATGGTTTTATCTTTCTTTTTTGCCACGTCCTAATTTTGTCCAACTAATTGAAAATCGAATGAATATATCATGATATCTTATTTCTATCAAGCACGGATATTAGTAATAGAGTCGCAAGCAAAAAACCGTTCTGAATTACATACGGGCAAGTGCGTGAAAAATAGGTGATGGCGTTGGAGGCATTGTGATGTCTTGACGAAAAATATCTATTTAAGTATGCTATCTGCCTATTTTGACAGCCTATATTTTGACAGCCTAATTAACGATTTTCAAGCAAAGGGGAACCGAATGGACAGTCAGACTTCAACGCAGCAAAAACAGAAGGTGGAAATTGACATTGTAGGCGGCCGATTTGATAACGTAACCACGGTGTTGGAGGAGTTTGAGCCGGGGGACGAAAATTTTATTCATTCCTATGAGAAGATGGCCCTTGAATCACGACAGGTTGGCGATGTTGAAAGCAGGGAAGTCGAGGTCAAGGTGCCGGCCAGGCTTCATCTTAACGTCTTTGATATGAACCGGTTCAATTTGAACCGCCCCGGTGGTGGTGGCCTTGGTGTGAGTATCGGCGTCTATTTTTATGCAACGGTGAAGTCGATTCCCGAGCCGGTTATTCGCACCACAGGCGAACGCCAGCTGATCATGGCCCATTACGGACATATTTTTAAGAAATTATTAGGGTATGACGGTGGGTTTGAAATAGAACTCCAAGACCATAAGCGCCGGCATGTGGGTCTCGGCTCTTCCATCGGTTCCATGTGTGCCGTGTGTATCGGTATGAATGAAGTCCTGGGCAGACCCTTTCATGGGTGGGAACTGAGGCGGATTATGGGATTTCACTCCTGTGAAGAGAGCCCTGTGAATGAACAATATCTGCTTCCGGCCTTTGAAACCGGGATCGGTGCCATGGTGAGTATCAACGGTGGCTGGGTGGTTGCCAGTGATGACCTGGTGCTGGTTCAGCGTGTGGCACTGCCGGATACCAAGGTGCTGATGTTTATCCCGGAGGTTGATAGCCTGGAAGATGAATTCAAAGGCGTCCAAACCGCAGCGGAATCCGAAGTCGAGCTTTTAATGCGCCGGGCAAGAACCCTTGATTCCCTTCAGGTTGGCGCGAAGGCACAAATTGTCCTGATGGACATGATCCCCGCAATGATTCGAAATGATCTTGAGAAGATGGGAGATTCCCTCTTTGAGCTGATGTATATGGGATCTAAACGGGCAGAGTGCGAACAACACGGCGCTTTGGGGGCGCCTATTTACAGTTATATTAATGCGTTTCGGGAAATGGGGATTGAAGTTGCCGGTATGAGTTCGGTGGGTCCCACGGTCTATGCTTTGACCCGAAAGCAGGATGCATATGATCGGGCGCTGAAATACCTTAAAGCAAAAAACATTTCAGACACGCGTATCATAGAAACCGAAGTTGATAACATGGGCGGTACGATCACGGAAAACGGTGTTGAAAGAAGCTTTATAAATGACACCTGGCTTAAAGGATAAGTTTTATGACAAGCGGTTACAAAGCAAAAATTTGCGGCACCACCAATGTGGAAGATGCTGAAATGGCGGCCCGTGAAGGGGCTGATTTTTTTGGCGTGGTGGTGGAGGTCGATTTCTCCCCGAGATCGTTGACCATTGACGCGGCCAAGCCTCTTTTTTCGTCACCCCCCCTTCCACCGGTGGCCCTGGTTTACAATATGGCATCAATGCGGGTTGAAACGCTGATTCAACAACTGAACCCATTTGCCGTACAATTTTTAAGTTTGGCGGAAGCCTCTTTTGTCACATATTTGAAAAATACCTATCCGAAGGTTGAAGTCTGGCAGTCGGTCCATTTGCCCCAGGCAGGTGAAACGGTGGATGTGGAAAATTTTCAAAAATCGGTTCAAACGTCTGTGACAGCAGGGGTCGATGCCCTTCTTTTCGATACCGCCGCCTTGTCCAAGGGAGAAATGAAATTTGGCGGCACAGGCGTTACTTCGGATTGGGACATCGTTAAGGAATTGATGGATTCGATGCGGGGTACGGTGCCCATCTGGCTGGCCGGTGGGATCAATCCCGACAATGTCGGGGCGGCCATTGATAAAATCAACCCTTACGGGATTGATTTATGCTCCGGCGTGGAAGCGACCCGCGGAAAGAAAGATGCGGCAAAGCTAAGGTCACTTATGACAACCATTCGCGGGAAGGCTTTAAAATAGGAGAAAACATTCGTGAAAGCAGCAGTTGTTTATGCAAAAAATGATATTCGCATTGAAGAATATCCGACACCAACGGCAAACGCCGGAGAAATTATTGTAAAAACAAAAGTATCAGGTATTTGCGCCACCGACATTAAAACCTTGCTGGGTCAAGGGCTTCCCAAGGACTTGCCCACCATTTTGGGGCACGAGGTGGTGGGGGAGGTCTTTGAAACAGGGGAGGGCGTTACGGCCTATCAACCCGGTGACCGGGTGGCGGTTTATCCCATTGCCGTTTGCGGGGATTGTTATTACTGCCGCCAGGGCAGGCATAATTTATGTGAGCACGAGTTTGGGTTGGCCCATGGTATTGAAGGCGGTTTTGCCGAATACGTGCGTCTTCCCAAAGAGATTGTGAACATTGGCGGGGTCGTAAAAATTCCGGATGAAGTGCCGTTTGATAAAGCTGTTTTATCAGAACCCCTATCATGCGCCATGGCATCCTTGTCGACCTGTAAGGTAAAACCCGGCCACGTTGTTTTGATTTTGGGCGCCGGCCCCATGGGGCTTATGCACCTGAAACTGGCAAAGTTTATGGGTGCTGTTGTGATTGTTGTTGATTTACTGGAAGATCGGTTGGCCATTGCTGAAGATATGGGTGCAGACCATTGCATTAATCCAACGAAGACAAATCACATTGAAGAAGTAAAAAAGCTGACCGGCAACCATGGTGCACAAGCTGTTATTGCATCCCTGGGGATCCCCGCGGTGATTGAGGAGAATTTACAGCTGACCAGAAAGGGCGGTACATTTAATATCTTTGGTGGGCCGCCGGCAGGTCATAAAATATCGGTGGATCCAAGGTGGCTTCACTACTGTGAAATCAATCTGACCGGGACCTTTGCGGCATCCCCAAGAGATTTTAAATTTTGCCTTGAGCTTATCGTCAATAGTGACGTCACCGTCGATGACCTTGTCACGGACCGGTTTACCCTTGATACGTTTTTAGAAGCGGTAGAGCGTGCCAAAAACCAGCAAATGATTCGTGGGATTGTTGAATTTTAATATAAAAACAGGAATGTCATCATTATGGATGGAAAAAAGAGACGACTGAGAAAAATTCTTAATAAAAAAACAGGACGTTCTTTGGTCCTTGCGGTTGATCATGGCATGGCGCTTGGTGCCATGACCGGCATTGTGGATATTGCCGATACGATTCGAACACTGGACGCCACGGATAAGGTTGACTGCTGGCTGATGACCAAAGGCATATATTCCCATGCGTTTGACCTGGCAGGCGATCCGGGGGTTATCCTCCGCGCCAGCGGCGGGGCGACCATTGTCGGGCCGGAATTAACCCGGGAAGGTCAAACCGCAGATGCCGAAGAGGCCTTGCGGCTTGGCGTGGATGCCATGGCAACTTCAGCGTTTGTCGGATCAGTAAATGAGCATGACACCCTGATTGGCATGGCCCGGATGGCAACAGAATGCCGAAAATGGGACATGCCCCTTTTAGGGGTTATTGGTCTGGGAAAAACCAATGAAGATAAGAAGAAAGATCCCAAATTCATTGCCCTTGGTGCAAGGGTTGGTGCCGAGCATGGGGCGGATCTCATCAAGACTTATTATACGGAAACCGATTTTGATAAGGTCGTGGCGGGATGCCCTGTGCCGGTCATGATTGCCGGCGGGCCCAAATGTGAAACGGATCTTGATACGCTAAATATGATATATGGTGCGCTTCAGGGGGGTGCCAAAGGCATTGTCATGGGCAGAAATGTGTGGCAAAGCCCCCACCCTACGGCATTATTGTCCGCGGTCTACGG
>DATFIL010000166.1:0-9917 GCA_035270145.1 Desulfobacter sp.
GAATATAAAATTTAATTCTTACTTCTTATTTTTCTTGCTCTTGCTCTAAAAAGTATACTACGAACAAGAGTAAGAGCACGAGCACGAGCACGAAAAATAAGAGGTAAGAATTAAATTTTATATTCCGTAACCCAATCCAACTATCACAGGTATTGACAAAACTTCAAATCCTAACTAATTAGTATGGCCTTATCCAACCCGCAAATCAATGGAGCACATCTTTCATGGTATTTTCAATCAGTGAGTCCGTAAAGACTATAAAGCCCTATGAGGCAGGCAAACCATTAAGCGAGGTAGAACGTGAGTATGGTATTACCAATGCCGTAAAACTTGCCTCCAATGAAAACCCTTTTGGATGTTCACCCAAAGTAGCCGACGCTGTTTTATCAAAATTACCCGGGATGCACCGCTATCCCGAGCCGGTCCCTTTTACATTATGTCAAAAACTTGCTGATAAATACCATGTCCGGATGGAAAATCTGGTCATTGGAAACGGTTCCGATGATATCATTGCCCTGCTTGCCCATGGATTTCTGGATCCCGGGCAGGAAGCAGTGATGCCGCTGCCTTCCTTTCTCATGTATGAAATCAGTGTAAAAACCGCAAAGGGTGTTCCGGTTATGGTGCCCTTAAAGGATTTTTCCACCAACCTTGACGGGCTTGTCAAGGCTGTTACGCCTGAAACAAAAATGGTGTTTGTGACCAATCCCTTCAATCCCACCGGGGCTGTGATTACCAAGGATGAATTTCTACGGTTTGCAGACCAACTGCCGGACAACGTGCTGATTATCGTGGACGAAGCTTATATTGAATTTGTGCGCGACGATTCGGTCTACAATGCCTTGGCTGTGCCGTTGACGGATCCAAGAATTGTAACCTTAAGAACGTTTTCCAAAGCATACGGACTTGCCGGTTTCCGCATTGGTTACGGGGTTATGCATAAAACTGTCGCTGAAATTTTAAACCGGATACGTCAGCCCTTTAATGTGAACTCCCTTGCCCAGGTTGCGGCCCAGGCCGCCCTGGAAGATACGGATTTCTTGTTCAAAACCATTTCCGGCACCCACCAGGGTATTGATTTTTTAACCCAGAAATTTACCGAAGCCGGTTTTGAGGTACTGCCCACCCAGGCCAATTTTATTATGGTGGATGTAAAGACCAGTTCCCGGGACATTTGTGAGAAACTGCTTCGAAAAGGTGTGGTGGTGCGTTCTATGGCATCCTATGGATATGACACCTTTGTTCGCATCAATGCCGGCACGGAACAGGAAAATCAAACGTGTGTGGATGCGCTTATCCGTGTTGCAGGTAAATAAAATAATGAACAGGCGTATTATTACCATCGACGGGCCGGCCGGTGCCGGTAAAACAACAGTTTCAAAGGACCTTGCAAGGGAACTTGGCTGTGTTTATGTGGACACCGGTGCTTTATACAGAGCCGTTGCCTTTGAAATTAAGCGTCGGCAGATCAATTGGAAAGACAGTGCCCTGCTTGAACAGTTTCTTGCCTGTATAGAGCTTGATTTTGTCATGGAAGGCCGGGTGCCTGTGCTGACATCATCAGGCCGGGATATCAGCGCATATATTCGAACCAATGAAATCAGTATGCTGGCCTCGGCCACATCGGCCGTTCCCCAGGTGCGAAAGGCATTGCTGGGTATTCAAAGATCCATTGCCGGGGAGAGGGATGCCGTGTTCGAAGGCCGGGACATGGGGACGGCTGTTTTTCCCAATGCGTCATATAAATTTTTCCTGACCGCTGATGTTAACGTGCGTGCCCGACGGCGATTTGAGGAATCAAACGCCTCCGGGATTTCATATGAAAAAATTCTCGAAGATATGGTTAAGCGAGATAGGGATGATACCCAACGTGCTGCGTCCCCTTTAAAGCCGGCCCCGGATGCTATCCTCATAGATGCCACGGAATTAGATGTTTCTCAGGTGGTGGAAAAAATGAAACGTATTATTATGGCTACTTAAAAAGTTCTGGAATTTCTTGATTTTTCCTTTTTTGGTTGGTATAAGAGCCAACTGTACCCACCTTCGTTATCTTTTTCTTATGATTCAAAGGCGGGTAACATCATCGATTAGGGGGGATAAATATTAATGAACAACATTGCTGAAGAAAACGAAAACCAAAACATGAATCAAGAATTAGAGACCCAAAATGAGGTAAAAGAGTCCGAAATCGAACTCACCGGAGAAGAGACAATGGAAGAACTGCTGGATATTTATGATTCCAGCCTTAGTAAATTTGAAGAGGGACAGGTTGTCATCGGAACCGTGATCTCCGTCGGTAAGGAAACAGTCCTTGTGGATGTGGGATATAAATCTGAGGGACAGATCTCAATTCATGAATTCATTGATGAGGACGGCAATGTCAGCGTCAACGTTGGCGACGAGTTTGAGGTAATGATTGAAGTATGGGATGAAGAGGAAGAGACCGTTCTTTTATCCCGTGACAAGGCCCAAAAGGTTAAAGTATGGGATGCCATCAAGGATATCTACGACGATGACGGTACCATTGAAGGGGTCATCACCAGTCGGGTTAAAGGCGGCTTCTCCGTTGATATCGGACTGCAGGCCTTTTTACCGGGCTCCCAGGCTGATCTGCGGCCCATCCGCAATATGGATGAAATGGTCGGCCAGACTTATACCTTTAAGATTCTCAAGTACAACAAGAAAAGAAATAATATTGTTCTGTCACGCCGGGTACTGCTTGAAACCGAAAGAGAGAAAATGCGCAGTGCCACTCTGGCTGCCATTGAAAATGACAAAGTCATGGAAGGTATTGTCAAAAATATTACCGAATACGGTGTCTTTGTTGATCTGGGTGGTGTTGACGGACTTCTTCATATTACTGATATTTCCTGGGGACGGGTTAAACATCCTTCTGAGCTGTTCTCCGTTGGTGATCATATTAAGGTGAAAATACTCTCTTTTGATTTTGAAAAGGAACGGGTATCCTTGGGCATGAAACAGCTGACACCCGATCCCTGGACAACGGCTGCTGAGAAATATCCCATCGGTTCCAAAATCGAAGGTCGGGTGGTCAGCCTGACTGATTATGGGGCATTTATTGAGCTTGAAGAGGGTGTTGAAGGTCTTATCCATGTTTCTGAAATGTCCTGGACCCGTAAAATCCGCCATCCTTCCCAGATGGTTGCCGTGGGCGAACAGGTTGAGGCCGTTGTTCTGGATATTAAACCTGAAAACCGCAGGATTTCTCTTGGTATCAAACAGACCGTTGAAAATCCCTGGGAAGTCATTTCACAAAAATATCCCGTGGGTACCATCATTGAAGGAAAAATCAAAAACATTACCGAATTCGGTCTTTTTATCGGTATTGATGACGACATTGACGGTCTGGTTCACATCTCTGATATTTCCTGGACCAAACGGATTAAGCATCCTTCAGAAATTTATAAGAAAAATGATACCATTCAGGCCGTTGTACTCGATATTGACAAGGCCAATGAAAGATTCTCTTTAGGTATCAAACAGACCCAGGTAGATCCCTGGGAAACAGTTGCCGAACGCTATGACGTGGGTAAGGAAATTTCCGGTGTCATCACCAATCTCACCGATTTCGGCGTATTTGTAGAGCTTGAAGAAGGCATTGAAGGGCTGGTTCATGTATCTGAAATCAGTAAAGAGAATATCAAGAGCCCCAAAGAGCATTATCAGATCGGAGAAACCATTACTGCCAAGGTAATGAATATTAATTCCGATGAAAGACGGATCGGCCTGTCCATCAAGCGTCTGGACGAAGATGATGATGATAGATATCTTGCAGAAATTGCAAAAAGTTCCAAACCTGCTGCATCCGCATTTGGAGAGATGTTGAGAAACAACATCCAGGAAAAATTGGAAGCGGAGAAAAAAGAAAAATAGCCCCAGCTCTGCTTAACAAGCAGTGATAGGTGTGTGATTTTTGAGATTTTCAAGGCCGGATTGATCCTTAACAGGGCATCCGGCCTTTTTATAGTTTGTTTTAAAGGAATTGACACTTCATCGTAATCGTAATCTTGATCCTGCTCTTTTTATTATATAAATTCGAGCAAGATTAAGAGCAAGAAAAAAGGAAAAAATCCCTTATGTTTGCAAGACGCCATCCTTTTTTGTTTTTTCTTTGTGTTATCTGTGCCTGTTTTACATTTGGCCTGATTGCCGTGTCCGGCATTGCCGTATTAGGCGCCTTTGCCGTGAACAGCAAGATCAGCGGAGCCATAGCCTCTCCAAAGGGCAATATCGGTGTGGTTGAGGTGACAGGACCTATTCTATCTTCAAAAAAAATTATCAAGGATCTTAAAGGCTTCACGGATGATGACGCCATTAAGGCGATTATTTTAAGGGTTGACAGCCCCGGCGGCGGAATCGGCCCTTCCCAGGAAATCTACCGGGAACTGATGAAGACCCGCAATGCAAAAACCGTGATCGCTTCCATGGGGTCTGTTGCAGCCTCCGGGGGGTATTATATCGCATGTGCAACCCAGGGTATTGTTGCAAATTCCGGCACCATTACGGGGTCCATCGGTGTAATCATGGAATATGTCAATATTGAACAGATCGTTAAAAAAATCGGGATCTCCCCTGTGGTAATCAAAAGCGGTGAGTATAAGGATATGGGATCCCCCATGAGAGCGCTTAAAGACAATGAGAAACAGCTATTTCAAAATCTTGTGGATGAACTGCACGCCCAGTTTGTGTCCGATGCGGCTGATGCCAGGAATATGGAGACCGATGTCATGGCCAAACTGGCTGACGGCAGGGTTTATACCGGACAGACCGCCATGAAACTTAAGCTTGTTGATCGTATCGGCAACATGGATGATGCCGTACAGTGGGCTGGACAGATAGCCGGCATTGAAGGCGAACTGACCCCGGTTTATCCCAAAGCGGATAAAATAAGGCTGTTTAAAAAACTGACCGAAACCCTGTTCCAGGATGTTAACCTCGGTAGCAGGTTGTCCGAACAGTTCAGGTATGTATTTAATTAACTATACGCCTACTCAAAAATATCAACCTCGCCGGCACCATGCCGGATCACCTCAGGTTCGTCTTCAACCAGGGAGATTACGGAAGAGGGGATGTTGGGCACAGGACCCCCATCCAGGACCATGTCCAGCCTTGTATCAAAATAATCATGGAGCAGGGATGCATCTTCAAACACTTCGCCGTCAGGGTCCGTGGCCGAGGTTGAAATAATGGGGTTTCCCAGTTCCTGGGCAAGGCATATGGCGATTTGATTGGCAGGGACCCTGATGCCCGCAGTTTTTCTTTTGGTCAACATAATTTTGGGTACCATTTTTGATCCGGGCAGAACAAAAGTATAAGGGCCGGGCAGCAAACGTTTCATGTGGCGATAGGCGATGTTGGATACCTTGGCGTACTTGGAAATATTTTTCAGGTCCGGACAGATAAAGCTGAACGGCTTGGTTTTATTCCGCTGTTTGATCTGGTATACTTTTTCAATGGCCTTTTTATTCATAATATCACAGCCGATACCATAAAATGTGTCTGTGGGATAGGCAATAATACCGCCTCTTCTGAGACTGTCCACTGCCATGGATATGATTCGTGCCTGGGGGGTATGGGGATTGACATTATATAACACTTAAGTTGCCTCCTATAATGCGAATTATTTAAATTAATCACCAAAGCAGATGCCAAGCGTTCTGGCCGTCAGGATCAACTCTCCGTTGGGATCAACGGTGCGTATTTTGTTTACGGCATCTTTTAAATGCACACTTCCCATCATTCCGCTGGGCTTAAGTGCCACCATTTTACCGAAATTCCCGCTTACTGCCATCTTCACCGCCTGAACCCCGAATCGGGTACATAGCTGCCTGTCCCAGTGGGTTGGCGGGCCTCCACGCTGGAGATGGCCCAGGACCACGCACCGGCTTTCTTTGCCGGTCTTTGCCTGAATTTTTTGGGCAATTGCGTAACCAATGCCGCCAAGACGGATTTCTCTGTCTGTGTTATCATCGTCGGACACCACCATAGTGTCGTCAAGTTTTGCGCCTTCAGCCACAATAACTATGGTAAATAATTTGCCTGTGGCTTCCCGGGCCCTGATTTTTTTTTCCATGGCCGGCATGTTAAATTTTATTTCAGGAATCAGGATAATATCCGCACCACCGGCAAGGCCGGCATAAGCGGCAATCCAGCCGGCATACCGGCCCATGACCTCAAGCACCATAACCCGGTTATGGCTCTGGGCGGTTGAATGCAGCCGGTCAAGGGCATCCACGGCACAGGCCACGGCTGTGTCAAATCCGAAGGTCTGCTGGGTGGCATCCAGGTCATTGTCAATGGTTTTGGGCACACCGATGACAGGCAGCCCTGATTCATACATCTGCAAGGCGGTGGTCAAGGTGCCGTCTCCACCGATAACCACAAGTGCATTCAGGCCTAACGCCTCTATTGTTTGTCGCACCTGGGTCATCAGATCCGCTGATATTTTTCGTGTTTCACCCTGGCCGGTTTTCGATGAAAATCTGCCGGAATTTGCCGTGCCTAGAATAGTGCCGCCACGAATAAGAAGCCCGTCCATATCCCGGACGGTGAGCGGATCAGCCTGAACCGGTGTTAAGAGTCCGTCAAAACCGCCCCGAATGCCTATAGTTGTAAATCCCTGCATGTCACCGGCTTTTACAATGGCCCGGATCACTGCATTAAGTCCGGGGCAGTCCCCGCCTCCTGTTACCACACCAATTTTTTTTCCCATCTTTTAATCCTTATTAATGGGTAAAGCCCATTTCTGATATTATCCCATCGTTGAATTTGTTTCAGGGTGCTATATCAGATAATTAGTAATGAAACAAATACTCGATGATCAAGTTTTTGTTAATTTGCCCAACTTCGGCGTTGGAGACAATTTTTAATCCTCAAAATATGTTGTATATTTCCCCGGTTAAAAATTGTCGGCGCCTTGAATTTGAACAAATTCCCTAAAAACTTGATGATCGAGAAATATTAGTAGAAATGATCTTGTAAAAAGTTCATGCCTTTGGTAAAAAGACTTGTTTATATACTTTGCTTTGAATAATTATTGGCCAGCCTTTCACTTACCTTTTTAACGTGACGGCTGGCCTTTCAAGTATAAATAAACACCTTTCCTTTCTGGAGGCCTTTTATTATGTCCAATGTATTACCAGAGCAGGGGCTCTCTTTTGATGATGTGCTCCTGCTTCCCAACTATTCAGCCATCCTGCCTGACGAAGTGGTCACACGCACCCGTCTGACCAAGGAACTTGAACTCAACATTCCCATTGTCAGTGCAGCCATGGATACGGTGACTGAATCAGATACCGCCATCAGCATGGCCCGGGCCGGCGGTTTGGGGTTTATCCACAGAAACATGAGCATTGCCGAACAGGTAGTTGAAGTGGACCGGGTTAAAAAAAGCGAAAGCGGCATGATTGTAGACCCTGTGACTGTCCATCCTGATGCCACTATCTCCGATGTGCTGGGCATTATGGCCAAATACCGGATTTCAGGTATCCCGGTTGTGGAAGGCGATAAGCTGGTTGGTATTGTTACCAACAGGGATCTTCGTTTTGAAACCCAGCTGGATAAACCGGCCAGGGACGTCATGACCAGTGAAAATTTGGTGACCGTGCCTGAAAAATGCACCCTGGAAGAATCCAAAATCATGCTGCATAGACACAGAATTGAAAAACTTCTGGTGGTGGATCCCCAGGGTAAACTCAAAGGACTGATCACCATCAAGGATATTGAGAAGATAAAAAAATATCCCAATTCCTGCAAGGATTCCCTGGGACGTCTGAGAGCAGGGGCCGCCATCGGTGTGGGTTCCGATATGATGGACCGTGTAGAAGCGCTTTTGACTGCCAGGGCCGATGCATTGGTCATTGATACCTCCCATGGCCATTCCCAAAATGTGATCACTGCGATTCAGCGTATTAAGGCGGCGTTTCCCGACTGCCAACTTATTGCCGGCAATGTGGCCACAGAGGCCGGGGCAAAGGCGTTGATTGATGCAGGCGTTGATGCCGTTAAAATCGGTATTGGCCCGGGCTCCATATGCACCACCCGTATTGTTGCAGGGGTTGGCGTGCCCCAGCTCACCGCTGTGATGAACTGTGCTGATATTTCAAAGAAAACCGGCGTGCCTCTGATTGCCGACGGCGGCATCAAGTATTCCGGAGATGTCTCCAAAGCCCTGGGGGCCGGTGCCCATTCCGTTATGCTGGGCAGCATGCTGGCCGGCACCAAAGAGAGTCCAGGTGAAATCGTTATTTATCAGGGGCGTTCGTATAAAGCCTACCGTGGTATGGGGTCTGTGGAAGCTATGAAAAAGGGCAGTTCCGACAGATATTATCAGAAAGATACCGGAGCAAATGAAGAGCTGGTTCCTGAAGGTATTGTGGGTCGTATTCCCTACCGGGGAACCATCCGCGAGAATATTATCCAGATGATCGGCGGTCTCAAGGCCGGCATGGGATATCTTGGGGCGGATAGCATTAGCGACCTGCACCAAAAGGCTAAATTTGTCCGAATCACTGCGGCCGGACTAAAAGAAAGTCATGTTCATGACGTTGCCATCACCAAGGAAGCACCCAATTATAGTGTAGAAAGCAATTAAATTCCCATGATTGATAATCAGGATATACCCTTTTATCACTTGCATCTTCACACCGAGTACTCCCTGCTTGACGGGGCCATCCGGCTGAACGACCTGATGACAAGATGTACGGAATATGGCATGGATGCCGTATCCATTACAGACCACGGCACCATGTTCGGTGTGGCCGAGTTTTATGAAAAAGCCCAAAAAGCCGGCATTAAACCCATACTGGGCTGCGAAGTCTATGTGGCGCCCAGAACTTTAAATGACCGGACTCCGCTGGATCGAAAAGGATTAAGTCATCTGGTGCTTTTAGCCAAGGACAGGGAGGGGTACGCCAATCTTTGCAAGCTGGTTTCCGTGGCCCAGCTCAAGGGGTTTTACTTTAAGCCCAGAATTGACAAAGAGCTTCTGGCGGAACATGCCAAGGGCCTTGTGGGGCTTTCCGCCTGCCTGAAAGGGGATATCCCCCAGGCCATTCTGGCAGGGAACCAGGCAAAAGCAGATGAACTGGCACGGTTTTATCTTGATACCCTGGGCGAGGGGAATTTTTTCCTTGAAGTCCAGGAAAACGGCATGGAGATCCAGCGTCGTTTGAACAACGGTCTGCTGGACATGAGCAAGCGCCTTTCCATTCCCATGGTGGCCACCAATGACTGCCATTACCTGTCCAACGGGGATGCCAAAGCCCATGAAATTCTTTTGTGCATTCAGACCGGTGATACCTTTGACAATGCCGACCGTTTTAAATTTGATTCGGACCAGCTCTATTTTAAATCCAGACAGGAGATGGTCGATTCCCTTGGCCATTTTCCCGATGCCATTAGCAATACAAAGCGGATTGCAGATATGTGCGAGGTGGATTTCGGCAACAAAACCTATCATTTCCCCCGGTATGATCTTGGCGATGGACTATCCGAGGACCAACTCTTTAAAAAGCTTGCCATGGAAGGTTTTGAAGAGCGCCTTGCCAAAATTAAGAAAAAAAACCCCGACATTGATGAACAGGCTTACAGAGACCGGATTAAATACGAGATTGATATTATCCTTGAAATGGGGTTCCCCGGCTATTTTCTCATTGTGGCCGACTTTATCAGCCATGCACGGAAAATCGGCGTGCCCGTGGGGCCGGGCAGGGGGTCTGCGGCTGGTTCCATGGTGGCCTATGCCATGGGGATTACAGCACTTGATCCCATCGAGCACGGGTTGATTTTTGAACGGTTTTTAAACCCAGCCCGTATTTCCATGCCTGATATTGACGTGGATTTCTGCATTGAGGGCAGAGAACAAGTCTATGATTATACGGTTAAGCGTTACGGCG
>DATFIL010000167.1:0-5759 GCA_035270145.1 Desulfobacter sp.
CAATGATTTGCATGGGGACGGCCCTGAAGCGCAAATAAAGCAGATGGACTTTTTAGTGAAGATCATCTGGGAAACCGAGATACACCTGATGGGGGATTATCAGCTGATCCCCATTGCGCAGGTGGTAAGGCAGCTGGATGAAATTGTTGTTTCCGATGCCTATATACCACCCTGTTTAAATTTTCAGGGGTCTGCCATCCTGGACGGCATTATCAAAGAAATCAAAGAGCAGTTAACCGCTAAAACCAGGCAGCTGGAGACACTGAAACGTTCAAAGGGCATCCATACGGCTGAATTCGGGTCAAGAGATATGGTTTACATGCTGGCCCTCAGATCATTGAACCGGTATCTGCCGTTGCTGAACCACCAGACATCCATCCGCCAAACCCACCCGTGGCTACTATATGGGGTGCTCAAACAGATTGTCGGGGAACTTTCATCCTTTTCAGCTGAAGTTAACTCAGACGGTGAACTTGAAGACGGCACCGCCCTTCTTCCGGCATATGACCATAAAAAATTATGGGCCTGCTTTTCTGCCGCCCAGCAATTGATCACCCGGCTCCTGGACGAGATCACCTCGGGACCGGAATATATTATTCCCCTTCATTTTGACGGTACATTTTTCAGCGCAGACCTTTCCCCGGATATTTTCCAGGGGTACTGCCACTTTTTTCTTGTGTTGGAAACCCAGTCAGACAGGGAGTCTCTTTTTGACGCCATCAAGCATATCGCGAAACTGGGGACCCGTGAGACACTCCCCATCCTGATCGCCCAGTCCCTTTCCGGTATTAAACTGGAATATCTGGAACTGCCGCCCCAGGAACTGCCGCGGAAAACAGATGCGGAGTATTTCCGTATTGATCATAACCAGAAGCAATGGGCACCGGTGGAAGAAAGCCATAATATTTCACTATACTGGGACACGGCCCCAGAGGATCTCATTGTGACACTCATGGTGGTTAAAAGGGGGAACGCATGAGACTGTCGGACTGTTTCAGCGGTATCTTTTCCTACATGCTCATGCTGCAGCAAAAGGAAAATTTTGAACGGATCACCTTTGAACAGGCAGTTGCCTGCATTGACCGCCTGTCCCGTGAGGGCGAAGCCCAATTGAAAAATACCAATGCCACACAGGAAGATTATGACCTGGCCCGGTTTGCGGTGTTTGCCTGGGCCGACGAAACCATCCTGCTTGGGTCATGGCCGGGGAAAACCCAGTGGCAGGCAGAACCCCTTCAAAGAAGATTTTATCACACCTCGGATGCGGGGGAGCTTTTTTTCCAAAAACTGAACACCATCGGCCCCCACCAGAACCATGTCAGGGAGGTTTACTTTATCTGCCTGGCCTTGGGATTTACAGGCCAATACCACAAGCAGGGAGATGACCTGCTGCTCAATCAACTGAAAACGTCCAATTTAAAGCTTCTCACCGGCAGCGCCGTAGATCTGCCCGCCATGGAGCGAATGAGACTGTTCCCAGATGCCTATGCAACGGATCAGGAAGGGGGCTCCCCCCAGGTAAAAAAAGGCTTTTCCCCATTAACGGCCCTGGCCTTCTTAGCGCCGCTGGGATTGTACGGCGTTTTATTTTTTATTTACAAATTTGTTTTGGGAAATATCGGAGAAACCATTATCAGCAGGATACCCTAAATGAAACATATGCTGACATTATTATTCAAGTTTTTATTACTCCTGGTCCTGTTGGGGGTCGTGGGGATTGCATTTTATGCCGGATATGTCTGGACCGGATGGCCGTTGTGGCTGATGGTCTTTATTTTTCTGGGGGGACTGGGCTTTTTCCTGGGCATTTTGTTTATCCGTAAACTATGGCTGAAAAAGCGGGAACAAAAATTTGTCAGCCAGATCATTGAACAGGATAACCGCCAGCTGAAATTAATGAATGAAAAAGAACAGCAGGTTTCCCGGCAAATGCAGGACAAATGGAAACAAGCGGTTGACTCATTAAAAAAATCCAACCTGAAAAGACAGGGCAACCCCCTGTATGTGCTGCCCTGGTACATGATCATCGGCAAAAGTGGAAGCGGGAAAACCACGGCTATTAAAAGCGCGGGGCTGTCATCATCTTTTTCCGAGGTTACAAGCGTTACCGGGATCTCAGGCACACGCAACTGCGACTGGTGGTTCCTGGAACAGGCCGTATTGCTTGATACGGCAGGACGGTACGCCGTTCCGGTGGATCAGGACCGGGATAAAAATGAATGGCAGAGATTTTTAGCGCTTCTTGCAAAATACAGGAAAAAAGAACCCCTGAACGGGTTGGTCGTCACCGTTGGCGCAGAGGATTTGAATGCCCTTTCCACCGATGAACTGGAACGGTACGGCAAAGAAATCAGAACCCGTTTAGACGAACTGATGCTGGTATTGAATGCCAAATTCCCGGTGTATATTCTGGTGACCAAGTGTGACCTGATCCAGGGCATGACCCAGTTTTGTGATTTCCTGGGTGAACAAAATTTAAACCAGGCCATGGGTATGGTCAATGACAGGCTTGAACATGATGCCCTGGGATTGGTCTCTGACGGCTTTAGAATAATCGGCGAAAAAATAAAAGACCTCCGGCTGTTGATGATGCAGAACCTCCAGGGCAGACAGGTTACCCCGGAACTGATCCTGTTTCCCACAGAGTTTGAAAAAATCAAACAGGGGGTTGAGTCATTCATCAAGGGGGTGTTTCAGGAAACGCCTTATCAGGAAACGCCTATTTTCAGAGGGTTATATTTCAGCAGCGGCATGCAGGAAGGGACGCCGTTTTCCCACTTTTTAAAAGACCTTGGGCTCATGGGCAACGGAAGTGTGCAGCCCGGTACCAGCAGGGGGTTATTCCTGCATGATTTTTTCTCTAAACTTCTGCCCCTGGACAGAGGTCTGTTCCAGGTCACCCAGAGAAGTGCTGCCTGGAGCCGGTTAACCAGAAACATTGGATTTGCAGCCTGGTCAACGTTAATTATCGCCTTTTGCGGGGTCTTGAGCTTCTCATTTGTTAAAAATCTCCAGACCATGAAATCCATTTCCGGACGGTTGGGTGATAATCAGATTTTAAGCGGAGAGCTGACATCAGATCTCTATGCCCTGGAGCAGTTTAAAGATGCGGTCAAAGAAATAGAAGCCCATAATTCACACTGGATGATCCCCAAACTCGGACTTCAGGAGAGTGAACGCCTTGAATCGGAATTGAAAAACAAATACTGCAGCCTGCTTGAAAAACGATTCATTGATCCGTTTAACAAAGAGTTGAGTGAATATCTGGTCGACTTTAATGCATCGACACCGCCCGCCGACTATGTATCTGTTATTGAGCATTTGGTTAAACGAATCCTCATCCTCAAGGCCAGACTTCCTGACAGTCAGCCTGCTGTTTATGAAAATATGGCCCTGCCTGCATTCAGCCTGGATACCCCCGGGGTCGAACAGGGAACTGGAGACATCCGGCTTGGCATTTCACCCCTGTATCTCCATTATCTGTACTGGCAGGAAGATGCCCAGTCTTTAAATCTGAGAATGAACAGGCTCCAGCAATTGCTGGCCCGCACCCTGTCTATAAAGGGTGCCGATTTAAACTGGTTGGTGCTGTGGGCCAATGCCGAGCCCCAGCTATCACCGGTGACACTTACCGATTTCTGGGGACGTGGCGCCATTGATTCAGAAAACATTTTTGTACCGGGCGGATTCACCCGGGCGGGTAAAGATAAAATTGACAAATTTATTGCAGATATTGAAAATGCATTAATCGAACCTCTCATACTGGCCGGAAAAAAACGAAATTTTCATCAATGGTACCAAACGACCTGTCTGGGCACCTGGCTGGGTTTTATTTCAAGCTTTGATGCGGGGTTCAACCGCCTTGAAACAAGAGAAGAATTCGAAATGCTGGCCGGTATAATTCCAACCGCCAAAGGGCCTTATTTATCGTTGCTGACCACCCTTTATAATGAAGTTACACCATTTTCCAAGGCTGAAAACCTTCCGGAGTGGGCCGGATTGGTGATGGAGTTGGATCATCTGGAAAAACAGGCCAAAATGCTCAGGATCCGGAAAGACCAATCCTCAGGGCCCCTGAAAAAAACGGTATCAAAGGTCAAATCCAAAATTAAAGTCATTTCCAAAGCCGAAAAAATTAAAAAGGCCATGGATAGCGATACCATGATGGAGGCCGCCGAAACCTTTAACAGCTATCAAGACGCCATTGTTGCCCTGACGCCCATGGTGTCGTCCAGACGGGCATCGGCCAAACTGGCCTCAGCCATCTACTCCGAAGATCCGGCCACCAGTGACCATGTTTTTTTCAAAACAGAACAGGCCATAAAAAAACTGAAGCGCATGATGGGATATCCAGGCAAAGAGCCGGGGCAAATCTGGCATCTATTGGAAGGTCCAATGAATTTTTACCATGAATTTTCCATCAAAGAGGCTGCCTGCTATCTTCAAAAAAGATGGGAACGGGACGTGTTGATGCAGTTTCGTGACGTTTCAATCGATAAAAACCGAAACCAGGTGTTGCTGGGACCTGAAGGGTTTGTGACCACCTTTGTTAATGGACCTGGAAAACCCTTTATTAAAAGAGGGCTGAAAAAAGGATTCTATTCTGCAAAAGTCATGGGGCGACAAATTCCTTTCTATAAATCCTTTTTTCAGTTTTTATCCAGGGGAAGGGCATCTGCCGCCCGAACCGTCAAAGACAGTTATGCTGTAAAAATAAAAGCAGAACCCACGGATACCAATGACGACGCGGCAGTCAAACCCGAAGCCACGCGCCTTGAACTTGTCTGTGCCGATCAAACGGTTTTACTTGAAAACTATAATTATCCCAAAGAAAAAGTGTTTACCTGGGCGCCTGAATCTGAATGTGAGGTAATTTTCAGCATACAATTCAGAAACCTGGTGCTGACCAGAAGATATACGGGGAAAAAGGCATTCCCGAAATTCTTAAAATCATTTTCAAGGGGCAGGGTTAAATTTCTCCCATCGGATTTCCCGGAGCACCAGGATGATTTAAAACGGATGGGGGTAAAATTCATCCGGGTACGGTATCAATTCAAAGGCCACCAGTCTGTGATCGGGCTATTGCATGCCGGCCCTGGAAGAGTGCCCACGGAGATTGTACAGTGCTGGGATTAAAAAATAGAAAACCGGCGGCTGCATTTTTTGCCTTAGGAAAACATCCGGCATTTAATGATTATTTCAGTCTGAATGAACCGTCCACGCTTTCCGAAGCTATGACCCTGTGGATTGAAAAAGGTGTGCAGGAAAAAGAAAAAAATCGAAAAATGCTGCACAGAGACAAATGTGAAACCAACGGTGCCATCCATACCTACCGTTTCTGGATGCAGGCCGGACGTCGGGAGGAACTGGCATTGGGTATCGTCCGCGACAGCTGCGACAGCCTGGGAAGGGTCTTCCCCCTTTTAATCATGGCCCATGGTATTGTGAAAGAATGGTACAAAAGCTGGCATTATATTTTTCAGGAATGGGAATCCGTGTTCAGGGACTTGGAAACAGCGGCCACTTCCCAATATATGGATTTTCAGGATTTTCAAGCCAGATTAAAAAAGATTCGATTCCCAGAGACCCTGGCCCCCCACCCTCCCTACTGTGACGATACCGGGTGCCCGGCGGCACTTGTAACACCTGAATCCACACTGGCACTGTTCCAGCACAACCAAAATCAGGATGCGGTCTGCATCCCGGCATCGTCTTTGAAGATCCCTGATTTTTCCTGTGATGAAAAAATGGTGAAAAAA
>DATFIL010000168.1:0-3041 GCA_035270145.1 Desulfobacter sp.
TGTTCGGGGTTCGCGTCTTTGCCATATTTACAGGATCTTTTTTAGGGGGGTGTCTGGCCGGAACCGGTGCCCACAGCAGCCGGACCTACTGGATGGCCTTTATCACCCAGGCCGGCCTCGGGCTTGGGCTTGCCAAGGAAGTGGGAATAGAATTCCCCCAGTGGGGCACCTCTTTTTCAACACTTATGATATCCGTTATTATCCTTAACGAAATCGTCGGCCCTCCGTTATTCAAACTGGCCATCAAGCGGATGAAAGAAGATCACTCCCCGGCCAAGCCCAATACCGGCACCGCATCACGGAATGTGGTGATTTTTGGAACCGACAGCCAATCCACCGCGCTGGCCCATACCTTATTTTCCCACAGGTGGCAGGTAAAGCTGGCCCAGCCAAGGGGAGGCTCTACATTAGCCGGCCTGGAAAACAGCCCCCAGATACCTGTCCTGATTGTGGACGGCTTTGATTCCAAATCCCTTGAAAAAATCCAGTGCCAAACCGCAACGGCCATTGTTACCCTGTTAAGCGACCGGGAAAACCTGGATATCTGTGAAACCGCATTTGAACATTTTGCGACCCAGACCCTGGTTGCCCGGCTCAATGACCGCACTAATCTTAGCGCATTTGAGGATCTCAACGTATTGGTCGTGGATCCTTCCACAGCCATTATCGGATTGCTGGACCAATTTGTCCGGGCACCAGGGGCGACGTCCCTGCTGATGGGATTTCAACGGGGCCGGGATGTGGCAGATGTAACCGTCCGCAACCCGGACCTTGCAGGCCTTTCCCTGAGAGACCTTCGCCTGCCCTTTGACGCAGTGATCATAGCGGTTCGGCGCAGGGGAACGCTCTATGTTCCCCATGGGTTTACCCGGCTGGAGTCCGGGGACCGGGTCACGGTCATGGGCACCACAGCGGCCTTAAAAGAAATTGCTTTGCGTTTTGACCGGCACGAGGGCCAGGCCGCTTTAAATCTAATGGAAAAGGCGGTGCCCGAACAATTGAAACAGGAAGGGGAAAACCCTTATCTTTTAGAAGACGGACAAAGGGACCGGTTTGATCTTTTAGTGGAAAAGGCGGTGGTGGCTGATCTTAAGCAGGAAATGGACCAAAACACCTTTTTTGAACAGGCTGCAAAGCAGCTTAGCAAACAGGTGAACATCTCTGCATCCACCCTGTTTGAAATGCTCAGCCAAAGGGAAAACGAAATGACCACAGTGCTGGCCCCGGGACTTGCCATCCCTCACATTATCATTGAAGGAGAAAACCAATTTGGCATGCTGATCGTCAGGAGCAAAAAGGGAATCATTTTTTCGCCCCAGGCCCCAAGGGTTCATGCCGCCTTCGTGCTGGTGGGAACAAGGGATGAGCGCAATTTTCATCTTGAGGCCCTGTCTGCCATCGCCAAGATTGTCATGGACCCGCGGTTTGACGATAAATGGCTCAGAGCGAAGTCTGTCAAAGCGCTCAAAGCGCTGCTCCTGAATGCCGACCGGAATCGCCGGTTGCCTGAATCCTGACAGGATGGTTTTTTCACTCACCGGAGAACAGGTAGATTCCCGGTCCCCTGTTATTTACAATTACATTTTTTAACCCACTGAACTTTCAGTAATAATCCGGGGTTCTAAATTCCACAACAGGGTATGGACTATAGTTCCGGTTATATGACTTCAAACCAAAAAACAGCCCTAACCTATTGTAAATATTACGATCAAAACCTCAAAAAAATATTAAGTCATGTGACCGGAACTATAACAGGGATAGTCCACAATCTTCTACACTTCGGAAATCTCCATTAATAATTGCGAAGTCACCATCTATTTAATTTTACTCTGACCCCATTTATACTGACCCCATTTATATGAAATTTGTCATATTAAGACGATATTTGACTATATTTTTGCTAACAGTTAAAAACCCTGATATATTGTGACGTTTATATGTCCCCATTGGAGAAAAATATGCGATTTGAGTGCAGGGGCCTGACCTTCACCTACCCGGAGGCGGACAACCCGGTCCTGGAAAATCTTAATTTTTCCATGGCCGCACCGGGATTTAATGCGGTTTTCGGGCCATCAGGCGTGGGGAAAACCTCCTTTGCCAGAATTCTTGCCGGCGGCAACAGCGGTCCCGGGGGCAATGCGTTGATTTATGAAGGCATTGCCACCATCTTGTATTCTTACAACCAGGAGCGCCTGCCCGGTTGGGCCAACACCGGCAGACATCTTGAAAAGGTTTGCCCCCAAAAAAATTCAGATCTAAAAAAAGAACTTGTCAAAATTTTCAAAGTGGAGGCCTTTTTAGGCTCACGATTCTCCCAGTTGTCCATGGGCCAGCAGAACCGGATGAACCTTATCCGCTACCTTATCCAGGACTTTGATTTACTGATTTTGGACGAAAGTCTTGCCAATGTGGATGAAGCCTTGCGGGAAATCATTATCCTGGCCATAAAAGAGATATTTCCGGCCAAGCTGTTTCTTTATATTTCCCACAATCTTATGGAAGTGGCACGATTTTGCAAAGACATCCTGGTGTTAAGCCGGCCCGGTAAAAACAAAGGTGCCGTCGTGGTGCCGGGCCAAAATTATGAAACAGGATATACGGCCGACCCCCAGGCCATTGACCGCTCCATGCTGGAGATCATGAATGCTGTTTAGACGAATCTACCAGTTTCTGATTGTGTATTGCTTAGGTGTTACAGGTCTTTTAGCCATCAAATATGCTACCGGCCTGTCCAATTATGTTATCCCCGATTTAACGCTGCTTTTTGATACGGCACGCCGCATGCTGACCGGCTATTCCTTCGACGTACTCAACACGCTTTCCGTAACGGTGCTAGGCCAGATGGTTTCTATATTCATGGCCTTTTTTGTGGGAATCATCGGCCGCAAATCATCCTGGTTAGGCTCGTTTATCAAGGTGATGGCCTATAACATCCAGGCCTATCCCATTGTGGCCCTGGCCCCGATCATTTTTATTCTCATAGGGGACGGATTTTTATCCCGTCTGCTCATTGCCTCCATGATCTGCTATTTTCCTTTGCT
>DATFIL010000169.1:0-2006 GCA_035270145.1 Desulfobacter sp.
TGCAACCAGACAGACGGATTTATTAAACAGCTTTTTGATATTGTTTCCCCGTCCGCCGTTGTGGTCACGGATAAGATATATCACCGTCTGGATAAACAGGATATGGTTGTTCAAACGGACCAGATTGTTGTCTGCAATGGCATCCGGTCGGTGAAACGGGGGGTGAAAATAGAGGCTATCCTGGAGGACGAACGTTTGGGATGCGACTTGCCCGACCTCGGTATTGAGGGCAGCGATACGGCATATCTGAACCTGACTTCGGGTACTACGGGATTCCCCAAGTGTGCCGTCACCACCCACGACAATCTTTACTGGAATACCAGATCGGCGGTGGAAAAACTGGCGTTGATACCTGAAGACCGCCATCTTTGCATGTTTCCGCCGGCCACCCACCCCCATGAATTATTTGCCCGGGCCCTTTACCTTGGGGGAACCATGGTACTCACGGACCAGATTTCGCCCAAGTCACTGACCCGGGTTATTGAAGCCAACGGCGTCACCGCCATGATGGCCATCTCCCCCATCTACGGCAATTTTGTTAAGTGCCATAAAAATTCCGACTTCCGGTTTACCCGTCTTAAGCTGGCCGAAAGCGGCGGCATGCATGTGGATCCCATCACCGCCCGGCAGTTCAAGGCACGGTTCGGCTTTCCCATTGTGCCGGTCTGGGGAAGTACGGAAACCGTCGGCATTGCCCTGGGCATGCCCATGGAAGGGGCGTGGCCCCAGGGATCCTGCGGCACAGTCAATCCCTATTACGATGCAAAAATCGTGGACAAAATGGACAATGAGGTGAAACCGGGGGAGATCGGGGAAATGAAAGTCAAGGGCCCCGGCGTCTGTTCCGCCTATTTTCGCAATAAGGGTGAAACCTGTGCAAATTACCGGGACGGATGGTATTATACGGGAGACATGTTTTCCCGGGACGAAAAAGGATATTTCTATTTTTCAGGCCGGTGCCAGGGGATGATGAAGGTGGCCGGTATGAAGGTTTTTCCCATTGAAATCGAGGACCTTTTAATCCAGCATCCTGAAATAATGGAGGTTGCCGTGACCAAGACGCGTGATGCCGTGCACGGGGAGATTCCCAAGGCCATCATTGTTCTGGAACCGGGAAGCGATCTGACCAAACAGGATGTGTGGGCCTGGTGCGCCAAAAAGATCGCTTCATATAAGATCCCCAAGTTGATTGAGTTCAGAGAGGGGCTGCCCAGAAACCCGGTCGGGAAAATATTAGTTAATCAATTGTAGGCGCTAACCAAAATATTTTTTTATTAAGGATATCAGGTGAATAATGGAATCCATTCAACTTAGACTTTATGCTGACCGGGACCCCATACCCGGGATCGACAATCCTGGTCCCCATCAGATTTTTCGCAACCCCCATCTCAAGGTGACTTCGGAAACGCTTACGCCGCCCCGGGAAGACGAAATCCAGGTGCAGATGATCTATGCCGGCCTGTGTGGTACGGATGTGCATCTGGCGGCAAAAGATGAGACCACGGGCTATGTTAAAAGCTCTGCCCCCATGTGGATACCTGAAGGCCGGGGTCGCCGGATCGGCCATGAAGGTGTGGGCAAGGTGGTTGCCAAAGGACGCAGGGTCAAGCATCTGGCGGTGGGCGCCTATGTGACGTTTGAGTCTATTGTGGTCTGCCATTATTGTGATGTCTGTCGCAAGGGCAATTTCAACCAGTGCCGGAATGCAAAGCTCTTCGGCCTGGAAGCGGACGGGCTGTTCGGTAATATCGTTAATGTCCCTGCCATGCTGGCCCATGATATTACCTCCCTGGTGGAAACCGACGGGGATCTCAGGGGCTTGGCCTGTGTGGAGCCTGCGGGGGTGGCCTATGTGGCCTGCCAGAATACCCGGATCAAAGGGGGAGATAATATGATCATCTTTGGCGCCGGCCCCATCGGAATCTTTACGGCCATGCTGGGCAAGATGATATTCGGGGCCTCCGTTGTCCACCTGGTTGAGCCGATCAAATTCCGGCGGGAGTTTG
>DATFIL010000170.1:0-3521 GCA_035270145.1 Desulfobacter sp.
GCAGTGCGTATATCATCAAAAAAGGGACTCTCACCGGCCAGCACAAAATGCAGAAGGCGCTCCTGCCAGTAATACCAGGAATTCAACAGCGTCCAAACCTTTTGTGGCCCTAGATCATCTTCGAACACAGCCAGTGCAAAATGCCGGTATATGGTTTGAAAAACCAAAGGCCCTGCCTTTTCAGGATCATCTTTAAAATCCCAATCCGCCAGAATCCGCCCCTGATCTTTTGTATTCTCGCTTGCCAGAAGAATCCGTGCCATAATCGGTGCGATGCGCCGGGCCATTACATTGCCCGTATCCCTTTGATATTGCCACATATCCAAAGGTGTCTGCTTGGCTTTGCCTGCCATGAGTTCTTTTAGCCTTGCATAACGGAATGACGGTGCAAAATAGGAAGAATAATAATGGGGAAAGTCGGCGTCCACCGTTTTATTGTTGCAGGTGCCAACCCATTTTTTATCCGGGTTGATCTGCCCGGGCATCTGATCCGGGGCAATCCAGCCCTGCCAGTTGTCTGTACTGTCTTTGACCACATGGGGAAACGCGCCGCCGTTCCTGCGCATGGGAATCCGGCCGGATGTCTGGTGGCCGATATTGCCTGAAGTGTCAGCAAACACCCAATTAAAACAGGCCATGGTCAGGTTCTCCATGACCATGGAAAGATCTTCGGCATTTTTTGCCGTAAGCAGATCCAGCAACCCAATGTTAGGCGTCATGGACTCAACCGGCGCAAATCTAAGTGTAAACACCTTATTGCTGTCCAGACCCTTGAGGACCTTAGACACCACCGGTCCCCTGCGGGTGGTCCGGATATCGAGATCTTCCGTACGAAAGCCGCCGGCCGCATCCTTATCTTTAATTTTCAATCGTTCTTTAATATGCCCAAAGGCAATGGAATTGCTTCCCTCCAAGTAATGGTCCGGATTTCCCGAATCAACGGTTTCAATATAAAGGTCCACCATGTCACCATAATTGTTAGTGGCGGACAAAGCAATGTGCTCGGTGCGCCCTACCCCCATACCCGGGATGCCGGGAATCTGAACACCAACGGCCCGAATGCCGGGGCAGATGAGTCCTGCCGGATACCAAACCCCAGGCAGTATTCTTGGGTCCAGGTGGGGATCACCAGACAACACCGCAGACCCGGTCACGGATTTTTCCGGCGCCATGGCCCAGTTGTTACTGCCCACCCGCAGTATCCTGTCCCCGGCAAAGGCCAAAAGACCGGGGTCAAACGGCAGGGCCAATCCAAGATTCTCCTTGGGCGGCATGGCAATAAAGCCTTTGTCATCAGGGTCATCCACATTAATATTCAAAGGCAAAAGCATGGCGGTTTTTTCATATCCCAGGGTATCCAGCAACATCTGGGAGATGATCTCCGTGGTCAGGTTGGCTGCCGTGGAATATCCCATATAAAACAGTACACCAAGGCAGTCTTCCACCTGCCATAAATCCGGTTTGATTCCGGCCATACGAAATTCCAAAGCAAGGTCATCCGGGCATTCTTTTATGAAGGTATTTATGCCGTCCACATAGTGCTGGAACTGTTTTCGCAAGTCCGGATTCAATATCCGGGCCTGTTTTTTCGCTATACGTAAAATTCCGATGGTGCGCATGCGGACATCCAGATCCCTGGCCTGCGCCCCTGCCAGCTCGCACATCCGTCCTTCATAATACATCCGGGTCATCTGCATCTGGAACAGCCGGTCCTGGGCCGTGACAAACCCTTGCGCAAACAACAGGTCCCCAATATTTTCAGCATGAATATAGGCAATGCCGGAATCGTCCCGGGTTACGGTCACGGGCCGACTTAGAACGGCAAGATTCAATTGTCCGTCATCTTGGTAATCATTAAACTGGGGCAGGAAGAAAAAAAGAAGCATACAGCAGGCCACCAGCAAAGCGATGACGATACTGACACGCCGAATCCATTTCATGCCAACTCCTTGAATTTTTGTAAAAAAACCGCATCTTATGCCCTTGACCCCGGCAATATCAACAAAGGTGAAGCAGTCCTACCGGCCATTTTTTTGAAAAGGGTTGTCAACTGTTAAAAAAAAATACTTATCCCAAATCCGCTATCGATCCCGGTGGGCATGAATCGGCTGTTTTGTAACGCCATTCTTAACCGGGCCCGCCTATTTCGGCTTTTCGTTTTTATGTGTTTCATGATGATCCTTTGGAAAGATTGGATCAAACATTGCGATACATGTTTGAGATGAGTTCAATACCAGATAATACCCGATGCTCATGGCAAAAACAACACCAGCCATGGCCCACACGTATTCCGGGCTGGTGTTTTTGAAGTCAAGAATGATAACTTTCCGGGCAATGGCCATCAGGGCGGTTGCCATGACAATCTGGACATGGATCACATCTTCTCTCAGGTAAATACATATATTTACAAATATTTCAATGGCAATGAGTACCGCCATAAAGGCCCCGAAAGTGGCAAGGATATCACTCATAGTCAGCATTAATATAGGTGGTGAGATCAATTCTTTATACAACACCCAACACACATCAACCACCCCCCAAAGAATTACAGCCGTCATAATCATAGCCAGAGCCCTTACGGCAAATCGGATGATGGCACGAAGTTTCAAAATCAGGGGTTCATCGTTTTTGTCATGAGAATCCATTCTATTTCTCCTGTATCAAATGAATTATTTTATATGAAAGTCCCAATAAGTTTTACACTCGATGATCGATTTACAAGTAATTTCATATTTTGTTGTGGCTTGAGCCGGCATGTTGATAGAGCAAGCCGGGCCCATGGCTGTTATTGTGATGTAAATGCGTCTAAAATATTTAATCCTTGTCCTTTTTCTTTAACTGCCAGAACCGGTTTGTGTGTTGTCCGGATCAACCCTTCGGTGATGCTGCCCAGAAGTATTGCCGCGATATTGCCACTTCGACCCCGGGCCCCGACAACGATCAGGGCCTCCCCCAGGCTTTCTGAAAATCTTTGGATACTGCTGACAACATTTTTACCTTTTTTAAAAACCGGTTTGATACGCACGGATTTAAGATCAACCTTGGACAAGGCGAGCCGTAATTTTGATTTCGCGTTCTCAAGCATGATGTCGGCAAATTCCTCGTAAGTATTACCTGTTTTATGGTGTCCGGCCGGGACCTGATAATTATTCAATATGTAGAGATGATCAAGGTTGGCCGCCTTTGCAAATGCACTGCCCACATCCAGTGCATTTAATGAGTGATCACTGAAATCGACGGCCACAAGAATTTTATCAAAATACGCAATAGTATTGCTTGGGATAACCAGGACAGAGCAAAAGGCTTTACGGGCCAATTTTTCCGGAAGCCAATTGGCAGCGGCTGCATCGTTGGGATGATGACCGACGATTAGAAGGTCTATATCATATTTTTTTGTACACGAAATCAGCATGCCCAGCGGGGGCCCTTCTATGCTCTTGAACGTAATCGCAGTGCCTTCATGTCCGTTGAAATGCGTATCCACGATTTTTTGCATTTGCTTTTCCACCATCGCTTCCGGC